>JABMPI010000176.1 GCA_013203755.1 Bacteroidota bacterium | reverse complement strand
TCTTGATATTATGTTGCCAAAGGTTGATGGTTTAGAGGTTCTTAAGGCTTTAAAAATTAATCCAGAATTGGCAGATAAGCCTGTAATAATATTAACCGCGCTTGGGAGGGATTTAATAATTAAAAAAGGGTTTGAGCTTGGGGCAGATGGTTTTATTATTAAAGATGAGGCAACTCCTGAGGGTGTAAAGGCAGAAATATTAAAGGTTCTAAAGGAAAAATAATCTTACTCACCTTTTTTTTGTTTTCTAGGTAGCGCCATCCAAAAGCTTGTTCCTTTGCCATAGTCACTTACAAAACCTACTTTTCCGCCCATCATTTCGATGTAGTATTTAACTATATATAGTCCTAGCCCAGTGCTTGCACCTTCTCCGTGTTGTTTTAACCCTTCTCCTGCTCTCCCAAACTTGGTAAAGATTTTTGTGTAATCTTCTTTAGGTATTCCTGGGCCGGTATCTGTAACTGACAGTAATACTGTTTTCTTTTTCTTTTTTAAGTCAATTTTAACTTTTCCCTTATCGGTGTATTTATAGGCATTGCTTATGTAGTTCTCTACTGCTTCTTCGGTCTTGATAGGATCGGCATAAATATAACCTACTTTTACTTCTGGCAGGATTAACTTGATTTTCTTTTTATCAAAAAGTGGTTTCATTGTTTCTGCTTTTTTCTTAACTAAGGCATCGATATCGACTTTTTGTATGTTAAGCTGAATTTTCCCTTGTTGAATACGTGATACGTTAAGTAAATTATTAATCATTAGTGACAATCGTTCTAACCCATGATTCATTTCGTCAATTAAGTGCGTTTCTTTTTTTCCTTTGCTTTTATTTAGGTAATTAAGCATCCAAAGGTTAGTTTTAATGATGCTTACAGGTGTTTTAAGTTCATGGGAGACAATAGATATAAGTTCATCTTTAAACTTATCAAGTTCTTTAAGTTTTTTATTAACTTGAACAAGTTGTTTTGTTCTTTCTTCGACTGTTGAATAAAGTTTTGAATTTTGAACTGCCAAACTTGCAAGGTTGGTAAAATATTTTAGAAGTTCTTTTTCGTTTTTTGTGATTTTTTCTTTTTCTTTTATCATAGAAAAAATCATTGTCCCTATTATTTCCCCTCTCACTTTCATGGGGATCACAACGCTAGTTTTAATTCCTGCAGCTTTTTGTACTTGTCTTGCTTCTTCGATTGATAATTCAGGACATAAAATGTATTTAAAGTCGGTAACGATTTGCATATGACCAGAATTAATAGCTTTTATTGATGCATTATCTTTAAAATCAAGAGGAATTTCGATGTTTTCAAATTTTTTTGGAGATGCTTTTAGCGTTTTTTTCGCTTCTGAGGTTTCGGAAAGTGAGATTCTTTCTAGTACACCTTTTTTTTCATTAATAAGTGTTAAAACTGCAATTCTATAGCCTAATTGCATATAGCCAAGTTTTGTTAGTATTGCACTAACAACTGTTCCTATAACATCCTCAAAATCTAATGATTCAAGTAAGATTCGTTCGATGTTTCGAACAGTAGTTAGGTCTATTAAATTTTCTTTTTGTAGTGTTTTGTTATCCAATTTAGGCAGTTAATTTAATTTAAAAATCTTCTAGGTTTTTTAAAATTTCGTTTAGTTTAGCTATATTAGTACCTTTAGTCATATTTCCAAATGCTACGTAACGTTTTTTGGGTTCTTGGATCTTTTCAATGTAATCAAGGTATTCATCTGATATATCAATAGTATCATGAACACGCTTTTTTAAGTTTTTATCAATGGAAAAGGGAATATGATTTTTAAATAGTTTTTCAAATACTTTTAGTTCAAGGTTGCCTTCTCGTATTAATACAAATCCATCGTTCGTAATAGAGAATATAGGGTAAGAGCCTATACGAAAATCAGATTTATTGTGAAGTAATATTGGCAGTTCATTAATATTTGCTTTCCAGTAATTGACAGCTTGGTTTTTTGTAATGATTTCTTTATCACCATGGAAATTTGCTGAGGTTACTGCAATTATTGGGAGTACTAAGTTGTAATATTTTCTTTGTAATGTATTTACTAGCAATAGTAAACTTCATGTCTTTGTATTGTCTCGGATTAGGATTATCAGGATCTGCAGTTTGACATCCTTCACGATTAAGCTGATGTTGGAAACCATCATGGCGACACCACTTCAAC
>JABMPI010000175.1 GCA_013203755.1 Bacteroidota bacterium | reverse complement strand
CGGAAGAATTTTTCAAGTGGTATATTTTGCTTAAAAGTGTCTAGCATTTTCTTGGTTACAGTGTCGTTTTACAATGAGGCATAACGGTTAGTATATGAAAAGTAGGCGATTTCGAAGCACTAAACTTTCGGTTAAACATAAAGTTTGATACAAGCCAAAAGCCTTGTTATTACTGCTATTTCGCCTATTTTTTATATACATTGTTAGCAACTGGCTTTATTTACTTAATGCCTTTAAAATTCTTTCTTCGTTAATCACTATATCTCTAAATAATACGTGTGGAAATTCCTCATATTTTGAAGATTTAAATGCCTCGTGTATTTTGGAAAGAGTAGAAGCTGTCAATAATGATAGATTCATTTCTGTATCCATTTCGCAGTCGTAAACAAAATCATCACTAAATTCTGGTGCTACAAGCAAAATTTTAACTATTCGCAAGTTGTTTTTTAACGCTAAATTTTGGTACGATTTAAGTTGTCTTGAAACAGAACTAAATTTGTTGTAGCCCTTTTCCTTACTTGTTTTACATTCAACTATAATAATTTCATTGTTGCCTAAATTCAAAAGAATATCCATCATATCCTTTTGTGTATTTAGTTGATTTTTAAACTTATCATCTACGTTAAATGCTAAACCTTTAAAGATGATTTTGGTCAATTCTTCAAATTTAAGTCCTAGCTCACTTTCCTTTATTATGATTCCGTTTTCCTTTAGTAGATTCAAATTTCGGTAAGCTACATTTTCAAAATTTTCTAGGTAAAGGTTTTCAACATCTTTATAATGGTCAAGAATATTTAAAGTGTCGTCTCCTCGCTGTTTTATTCCGTTGTCTTTAATGAATTTTGTCAAGTCAGTCCTCTCAAGTAAATCCAAAATATCACGAGGTTTTATGTTGTAATCTAATAAGTAGCTTGCTGTTAAAACATATTCATCTTGAAGTTCAAATCTATCTTTCAAGTCTTTATTTAGATTTGGTAATGAAACATTTAATTCAGTTAGCATTTTGTCGAAGCCATCAAGTGAAATTCCGACCTTTTCGTCTTTCTCTACATTTTCAAAATATTCAATTAAGCTGCTAATTTTATCTTCTAAAGTACTTCCTTTTAAATTTTGAATATTTAAACTCTTTTCACAAAGTTCGTTTAGCGTTTTTTTCTTTTCGGTTAGGTTTATTCCTTCTTTATAGATGTCATTTGAAAGTAACTCTGTAAAGGAAATTCCTTCTTTTATTATTTTTTCAATTTTTTGAGAGGCACTTAATTTCCTGTCAATATTGTGATTTTTGGCTATTTGGTTAATTATTGGTTCTCTGAGAAGTTTCAAGGTTCTTCTATAGAATTTGTCGGCAACTTCTTTTTGCCTTACTTTCCTTAATAGTCTTACCATTTCGTCTGCGACATAAATTGTATTTTCCTTTTTTGAATAAAAGGCTATGCCAAGATTTTTGAGGTTATTAATTACGTCTTGTATTTCAACTTTTTTAACTGGTAGTATAGAATAATTTATTAGCTTAATTTCTTCTTGAGATAAACCCAATTGTTTAGCTAAAGTCAAAATGATAGATAACTCGTCAGAAGTTATTTTGGCTTCTCGGTTGTTAGCAATGTCATTTGTGTATGCTATTGATAAACAAGCTTTATAGATTTTATAATCTCTCTTTCTTGAATCGCTCAGTTCAGACTTTTCATTTTCTAATTCCGTGTTGAGAGTTTTAATCTTGGTTTTTAGGTTCTTGATTTCATTTTCATACAATCTTGAAAACCAATCTTGTCGCATAATACAATTTCCGTCACGAATAATAATGTCAATTAAGATGTCTAATTGTGAATTAGCTTCTTGAAATTCGCAGTTGATGTGGTCGATAAATTCGGTAGAAATTAATTCAAATATGTTAGAAATATTTTGATTGTCAACTGTTTTCAAACTCTTGTCAGACGAACTCAATATTTTCTCAATTTCCTTTGCGTTTTTAGGGTTTTTTGAGATGATATTATCTATTATTTTAATAAATGAGTTCTTTTCTAGAGAACCGAGCTTGTCTAGTATTTTTTCTAACTTCATATTTCTTGTTTTTTCTTTTTGTTCGTGATGTTGTTTTCGCTTGTTGCTAACGTTTAGTATATGAAAAGTAGGCAATTTCGAAGTACTAAACTTTCGGTTAAGCACAAAGTTTGACGAGCCAAAAGCCTTGAATTTACTACTGTTTTGCCTATTTTTTATATAAATTGTTGGCGGTAGTTTTTTATTTTTTCGGTAGATATAGTTTCATTTTTCCGATTTCTAATTCGTCTAAATGTCCCATTTTGCTTTCGTCTTTTGTTATCAAGTGCAGATGCAAAAATGAGTCGTGATGTGT
>JABMPI010000174.1 GCA_013203755.1 Bacteroidota bacterium | reverse complement strand
TTTAGTAAATATGGTTGGAAAAATACCGCATTATTAGGAACGTACATTACATTCGAGCATAAATCTGCTTTTCGCGAAATTGGAAAAGTTTTTGGTTTGCCGGCCGATGAAATCACACGATTACAAAAGAATCCGGTTCCGCAAGAAAATGACCAATATGGACAGTGGGTTGTGCGATACAGTAAATACATTTCCGGGATGCCCAGCCATTTGAGTATTCATCCGTCGGGAATAATAATTTCGGAGAAACCTATAAATTATTACTCTACCACGCACATTTTACCCAAAGGATTTCCCACCACTCATTTCGATATGCATGTGGCTGAAGATGTGGGTTTGTACAAATTCGATATTCTGAGTCAGCGAGGATTGGGAAAAATTAAGGACACATTGGAAATTATAAAAAAGAACCGAAATAAGAAAGTTGATATCAACAATATAAATCTTTTTAAAAACGACCCGCGAGTAAAAGAGTTGTTAAAAACCGGAAAGGCAATTGCCTGTTTTTATGTGGAATCGCCAGCCATGCGAATGCTGCTTACAAAGCTAAAAGCAGAAGACTATAAACGACTGGTTGCGGCAAGTTCTATTATTCGTCCGGGCGTGGCAAAAAGCGGAATGATGCGGGAATATATTCTTCGTTTTCAGGATGAAAAAAGGCGGGAGAAAGCCCGAAAAGAGCTGCCTGAGTTGTATGAAATTTTAGAGGAAACCTATGGTGTGATGGTGTACCAGGAAGATGTAATTAAAGTAGCACACTATTTTGCCGGACTTACGTTGAGTGAAGCCGATGTTTTGCGCCGCGGAATGTCGTGGAAATTTAGGGAGCGCAACGATTTCTGTAAAATTAAGGAGAAATTTTTTTCGAACTGTCGGGCAAAAGGATATGCAGAAAAAACGATTTCGGACATTTGGCAACAAATTGAAAGTTTTGCCAACTACGCATTTTCAAAAGGGCACTCGGCAAGTTATGCGGTGGAGAGTTTCCAGGCGCTCTATTTAAAGGCGTATTATCCGCGGGAATATATGGTTGCCACCTTAAATAATGGTGGTGGGTTTTACTCACCTGAACTCTATTTTCATGAAGCAAAAATGCACGGGGCAAAAATTGAAGTTCCTTGTGTAAATCGCAGTCAGTGGATAAATTCAATTCGGAAAGAAACCATTTATATTGGCTTTTATATTTTGCATGAAATTGTACGGGAAGTAGCCGAGAGCATTTTTATTGAACGCGACGGAAATGGGAAATTCAAAAGTTTAAACGACTTTGTTTCCAGAGTAAAAATTTCGTTGGAGCAGTTGATTATTCTTATTCGTGCCGGAGCTTTACGTTTTACACAAAAAACAAAAAAAGAGCTGCTTTGGGATGCACATTATCTGTTGGGGCATTCAAAAAAAACGACTCCTGAAAATACGCTTTTCGAAACCAAACCCCGAGAGTTTAAACTCCCCGAACTTTGGAAACATGAATTGGAGGATTCTTTCGATGAAATAGAATTGTTGGGGTTTCCAACTCGTTCACCATTTGGAATGTTAGAATCGGAATTGCCATCAAAAATAAAAGCTTCGCAACTGTCTGGAATAGTGGGTAAAACTATTGAAATTGTTGGTTACCTGGTTCACAGAAAACCTACCCGAACCAGCAAAGGCGATGTTATGTATTTTGGTACCTGGCTCGATTTGGAAGGACATTGGATTGACACGGTTCATTTTCCAAGTTCAAGATTTCCAAATCCATTTACCGGCCCGGGTTGTTACCTAATTCATGGGAAAGTGGTTAAAGAGTATGGTTTTTACAGCATTGAAACACAATGGATGAAAAGGTTAAAATACCGAAGTTTGGATGATTTGAATTAGTTCTCTATCGTATTCAGCGGGTGACTCAAAGTCACCCGTTGAATTTGTTTGTCGTACTGAGCGGGTGACTCGAAGTCACCCGCTCAATATTTAAAATCTATTTCTTTTCTCGAATCCACTCGCCAACCGTATGTAAAGTTTTTACATCAATCGCACGGATTTTTCCTTCATAATCAGGTCCAATATTTATTGAAAAAATATTTTAAATTGAACAGCACCAACATAATCATCGTATAGCTTTTCTGCCGGATAACAAAGATCGCCAATATTAAAAACCAAACTTAATGTCTTGTGTGAGCGAGCTGAGATATTTTTCTTTATCCAATCGATACAAATCGGGTGGGCGCTGTTTGGTCTTTTCTTTTTGCTGACCAATTTTAATCAAACTGTTCGACTTCAACATTCTTTTACGAAAATTTCCACGATCAATTGACCGACCCAAAATAGCTTCATAAAGTTTTTGCAACTCGGGTATCGTAAATTCTGTGGGCATAAAACTCTGTAACAGTGGTTGGCTTAGCAATTCCTTGGCAAGTACTTTTCTTGCTTCGGATACAAGTACGGAATGATCCAAGGCAAGTTTACCGGAGTCTTCAATATTCATCCATTTTACATTTTTAAAGAATGGACTACTTTTTATCTCAATGTTTTGGCCACGTAACACGCTATAATAACCTATGGTAACAAATCGTTTCGATATCCATTCAATAATATCTTTCGGAATTTCTAAATTTCTAAAGGTTGATACCTGATTTTCAAAATGGCGATCGGTAGAACCAAAAGTCCCAAACTGACTTAATAACAAATCGTTAATCTGGGTTTGTTCAAAAAGAATTCGTTTTGCAGCATTATCGATACTTTCATTCTGGTGGACATATCCTCCTGGAATCATCCACAAATTACTATTGGCTGGTTGAACAACAGGAAACTGTAATGTCTGTTCCCTAAATCTAAAAATAACATTGTTAATAGATAATTGGGGAATAGATTCGCTAATATCTTTTCTTATGGAATTAATGGTTTCTTGTGTGAATTCTGTCATCACTTAAATTACTATTTTGAAACAAAAGTAACAAATGAGTTAAATTTACTCAATTATATTGTAAATATTTTTTAGGTTTGAGTAAAATTTACTCATAATAAAAATCATAATGTAAAAAAAAATGAAACGAGCACTTAAAATTATAGGTATAGTATTGGCAACTTTTGTCGTAATTATTGCAATAGCTGCTACTGTTTATTATGTGAAACTTTCTAACAAGTCAAAAGAAAATATGGCTCTGTTAGGAGAGGAGGCACAGATGCTTTCGCAGGATGGAATTCAATTTAGAGATCTGAATAAAAATGGCAAATTGGATATTTATGAAGATACAAGAGCAAACCTTGAAGATCGGGTTGATAATTTGGTGAGCCAGATGACCGTTGAGGAAAAAGCAGGTTCCATGTTTGTGACGATGATTGGAATGACCTCAAAAGGAGAGCCTATGGAAACTCCAATTATTACAAGTGATCCACTCACCATGATGTTTTCATTCATACTGCCATCCAATTCAGAAATGGTGGCAAAAAAGCTCATGAATAGTTTTAATATTATCAGTTCCTTTGAAGCAGATATTCTTGCCAGATACAATAACAATTTGCAGAAAATGGCTGAGCGAACTCGACTGGGGATCCCGGTTACAATTGCTTCCGATCCAAGGCATGGAGTGGAGAATAATCCGGGAACAGCTATATTCACTCCGGCATTTTCTCAATGGCCAGGTTCATTGGGATTGGCAGCTACAAGAGACACACAACTTGTCCGTGAATTTGGAGATATTGCACGGCAAGAATACAATGCTGTAGGAATCAGGCTTGCTTTGCACCCTATGGCTGATTTGGCAACCGAACCCAGATGGGGAAGAGCAAATGGTACTTTTGGTGAAGATGCTCATCTGTCGGCAATGATGACCAAAGCGTATGTATTAGGTTTTCAGGGAGATTCACTAAATGCAAATAGTGTGGCATGTATGACCAAGCATTTTTCAGGTGGCGGCCCCCAAATGAATGGAGAAGATGCACATTTCCCCTATGGAAGAGAACAAGTATATCCCGGAGATAATTTTGCATATCATGTTATTCCATTTACAGAAGGAGCATTCCCTGCTAAAACTGCCCAGATTATGCCTTACTATGGAATACCTGTTGGCCAAACTGATGAAGATGTGGCATTTGGTTTTAATAAGGCAGTAATCACAAATTTGCTTAGAGATTCTCTAAAATTTGAAGGTGTTGTTTGTACCGACTGGGGATTAATTACCGATTCAAGATCAGGTGAAGCCAGAGCATGGGGAGTGGAGCAATTAAGTGAACTAGAAAGAGTTAAAAAAGTAATTGAAGCGGGTTGTGATCAGTTTGGAGGCGAAGCTGTTCCGGGAATGATTGTAGAGTTGGTGAAAACCGGACAATTGACTGAAGAGAGAATTAATGCCTCGGTGAAGAGAATTATGAAGGATAAATTTATTCTTGGTTTGTTTGATGATCCGTATGTAGATGAAGCCAAGGCAGCTCAAATTGCAGGCAAACAGGAATTTGTAAATAAAGGAAAAGAGGCTCAAAGAAAATCAGTTGTGCTTTTAAAAAATGAGAATATTTTACCATTGAAGAGCGGAACAAAGGTATATGCGCATAACTGGTTTGCACCTGAAGTAATTAATAATTTTGGAACTTTGGTTGATAATCCGGATGAGGCGGATGTGATTGTGGTGAGGGTGAGTACTCCATTTGATCCTCGAAGTGAGTTTTTATTGGAGCGCTTTTTCCATCAGGGAAGGTTGTATTTCAATGAAGAAGAACTTGCTGGAATTCTTCCTCTGCTCAACAAAAAACCATCAATTGTTATCACCAATCTTGAACGCCCGGCAATATTAACAGAGATGGATGAAGTGGCATCTGCCATGATTGGGGAGTTTGGAACAAGTGAAGATATTCTCAGTGAAATTCTTTTTGGCAAAGTTAATCCAAGTGGAAAATTGCCATTTGAGCTTCCTTCTTCCTGGGAAGCTGTACAAAATCAATTTGAGGATGTTCCATATGATTCGCAAGATCCATTGTACCAATTCGGGCATGGATTGACCTATGAGAAATGACTTAAATATTAATCTACATAGAGAAACATGAAAATATTTAAGAATGTTTAAAGTGTTCTTTTAGTCCTATTTATTTGATTCCATTTGCCAGTTGGTAAATGGAATCTTTGTTTTATGATTTAGTCGTGGTGAGACTCGTAGCATCACCCCGACTAAATCATTGGGGACTGGTAGAATTTTTCTCCCAGCTTTTGGTTGACATAGGAAAGTCAACCTATTAAAACACAGGTTCAATCACAAACCCAAATTCGTAATTCTTGGCTTTAATTGAATATTGAGGATACGGACGTGCACCCCATGAATTGTCTCCGGCAACACCCATCATTTTTTGGTCGGTGCAAATAAACACGCCGTCCTTTTTTACAATGTCGTTGGTGTGGCGGTAATCGTCCATATTTTCCATGTCGAAATCTTCGATTGGGTTGTGCAAAGCCGAAAATCCAATTGGCTCGTTTCCTGTTACACGGATACCAATTCCGTATTCATTACGCAATTCAAACCAACGGGCATCGGTTTTATAGCCATTTTCTTGCGGACGAACATAGTTAAAATATTGCTCGGCTACTTTGCCCGAATAGTTTCCAACAAAAGCGCTGCGGTTGCGGTCGATGTAATTTTCGTGTGGCCCGCGACCAAAATATTGCAGGTTGTCGAAGTTCACAGGTAGTTCCCATTTTAGACCAAATCGAGGCATGTCTGCCAACTTCTCTTCGTTGGTCGAAAACGAACTTTTTACAGCAATTTTACCACTTCCAAAAATGGAATAAGAAACAGTTTGTTCCGATTTTACTTTATCGAATTTGTATTCAACCGTAACTTTAATCACACCATTTTCTGGTTGCGAAGTGCTTACTTTATTTGGTTTTGCTTCGCGGCTAACCTCGCGCCAAACACCCAAACGTTTTAGCATCTGGCTTCCTTTGTCGTTGTCGTTTGCCGGGCGCCAGAAATTAATTTGTGGCCCTTTTTGTATTAACTCAGTTCCATTCACTTCATAAGAAGAAATTGTTCCTGTTGCTTTATTAATTGAAATAGTAAAGTTCGCACCAATAACCGAAAGTATGTTATCTGTTTCATTCAATTTAAGAGCTGCCAGATTCTCTTTTTTAGGAATATTTTCAGCATATAAATTTAGTTTGAATTGGTCGTGTGCCACTTCAAAACCAGCTGGTCTGAATGGTTTGTCTTTTTTTAATTTCACCGAAAAATCAATAAAATATTCAACACCCGGTTCAGCTGCCATCATTGGCATTGGAATAGGATTGGTTTTACTTTCATGAGGTTTCAAATTAAATCCATCTAAAGTTCCTCCCCATTTTTTAACGCCATTTCCAGAAACCGTCCAACTTATTTCATAAGCACTCAAATCAATAAAATCGTGAAAGTTGGTGATTTTATAACCTTGCTCAGTATCTTCAAAACGAATATATTGGTAGGCATATTTAATCTCCCAAATAGCAGGGTGTGGCGTGTAATCAGCAGAAATTATACCGTTACAAACAAAGTTGTGGTCGCTTGGCATATTTTCGCCATAGTCGCCACCGTAGGCCCAAAACTCAGTGCCGTTACTGTCTTTTTTTACCAGTGCCTGATCAATCCAGTCCCAAATGTAACCGCCTTGTAATTGGTCGTTTCCTTCTTTGTAAATCACTTCCCACAAATCAACAACATTTCCATTGCTGTTTCCCATGGCGTGAGTATATTCACTCGAAATCATAGTTTTAGCTTGCCTTTTTGAAGCATATTTTTCCAAAGCATTAACTCCCGGATATTGTGGACAGAAAATATCAGTATTATCGCCCATCAGAGCACGTTCAAGATGAATTGGCCGCGAAGGGTCACGTTCTCTGATTGCATTGTAAGCAGAAGTAAAATTCACTCCATCGCCAGCTTCGTTAGCCATGGACCAAACAACAACTGATGGATGATTTTTGTCGCGCTCAACCATTCTCATATTACGGTCGACATGTGCTAATTCCCAAGCCGGATCTTTTGCCAGCGAATGTTCGCCGTAATACATTCCGTGCGATTCAATGTTGGCCTCGTTGGTAATGTACAATCCATATTCATTACACAGTTCGTAAAAACGTTCACATGTAGGGTAGTGGCTGGTTCGTACCGCATTAATATTAAACTGTTTCATCAATTCAATCTCCTTAATCATCGCCTCTTCACTAATTACGTGGCCATTGAACTGGTCGTGTTCGTGACGGTTTACTCCTTTAATTAAAACGGCTACTCCATTAATGTGGAAAACAGTATTAATCAATTCCACTTTTCGGAATCCAATTTTAGTGGTAACCACTTCAACTGTTTCTCCTGCATCGTTTTTAAGAATAACAACCAATGAATATAGATTTGGCGTTTCTGCTGTCCATTTTTTTGGATTTGGAATCTCTTTTGAAAACGAAAGCTTCAAATCTGATTTCTTATTCACTTTTGCTTCCTGTGAATCGCTTGCAATCAAACTTTTATTTTCATCGAAAATTTGGTATTCAACACTGTAATTTCCCGATCGTAATTTCTCAACATGGTTTTGTAAATCTACGTCAAGAGAGAAAGCTCCGTTTTTATATTCCGCATCTAAATCAGCTTTTGCAAAAAAATCACGAACACGCACTTTTGGAGTGGAGTAAACATACACGTCGCGCTCTATACCACTGATTCTCCAGAAATCCTGGCACTCTAAATACGAACCGTCAGACCAGCGGTAAACTTCAGCTGCAATTGTATTTTCTCCTTTAACTAAATACGCTGTAATATCCCATTCTGCTGGAATTTTACTGCCTTGACTGTAACCCACTTTTTTACCGTTTATCCAAAGATAAAATGCCGATTTTACCGCGCCAAATTGTATAAATACCTGACGATCCTCCCAATTTTCAGGAACTGTAAAAGTACGTCGGTACGATCCAACAGGATTATAATCGTGTGGAACTTTACCTGGATTCGCCGGGTAAATTCTGTCAATAAATTCTATTTCATCCGATACCGGTGCTTTGTAATCTGCAAATTCGTATTGGTGATTTACATAGATTGGAATCCCATAACCTTGCAATTCCCAGTTTGATGGAACAGGAATGTTATTCCATCCTGAAACATCAAAATCGGTTTTGTAAAAATCTATTGGTCGATCAGCTGGCTTACGTACCCAATTAAATTTCCATGTTCCACTTAAAGTTTTATAATAGGCAGATTGATTACGTTTTTGTGTTAAGGCCTGTTCAACTGTTCTGAAAGGCATTAATGTAGCACTGGTGGCTTCTTTATTTTGATTTATCATCGCCGGATTTTCCCAGTCCGGAATAGGATTTTGAGCGATTGTAAAATTGCAATTGACTATTAAAATCAGGAATAGAACTAGTATTGATGAAGATATTATTTTCATTGGTTTAGAATTTATTTAAGAAGTTTTGCTTGCATTTTATTATTTTTCCAAAGCTAGGAAATTTTTGTAGTTGAAAATTGTTTCAAGTTGATTTTTATTGCGATAATTATAAATTATTAAAGTTTGATTTCATCGGGATTAAAATGTATTTTCGGAACTCAAAATTAAACCTAAAGTTATGAAAGCAGCTGTTCTTGAAACATATAATAATTTTGTTTGGAAAGATGTTCCCTCTCCCGTGGTTACCAAAGGAGAGGTTTTAGTTCGTATAAAATTTGCAAGTATTTGTGGTACCGACATGCATATTTTTCCCGGTGATTTTCACCCAAGAACTTCGATTCCATTTATTCCAGGGCACGAAATGGGCGGCGTTGTAGAATCTGTTGGTGAAGGAGTTACTGGATTTGAGCAGGGAGATAAAGTTGCCATCGACCCAATTATTTGGTGTAACGATTGTCCGGCTTGCAAAAGAAAACATTACCCCGCATGTACCAGCTTAAAATTATTGGGTGTTGATATGGATGGTGGCTTTGCGGAGAAAATCTCGGTTCCGCCGCACATGTTGTTTAAAACTGCACCACATTTACTGGATGAACATGTGGCTTTGGTTGAAATTTACGGAATTGGATTTCATGCCAACAATCGCGCGAAAACAAAAGAAGGCGATACAATTGCTATTTGGGGAGGTGGAAGAGTGGGACAGGTAATATTACAAGCTGCACGTACAAAAACCAAGGGTACTATATTTTTGGTTGATCCATTGGAAAACCGACTGGAAATTGCATCAAAATATAATGATAATGTAGTAATTATAAATCCTAAAAAGGAAAATCCGGTAGACGCTATAAAAGCACACACAAATGGTCAAGGTGTTGATATTGCATTTGAAGCTGTTGGTCATGCCGAAGATATTGAAGGAGTTTACACGCCAATTAGAAGCGCCATTCAAAGTTTACGTGGTGGTGGAAAAGTTTGTGTATTGGGTTTGTCTGACGAACCAGCTCCAATTGTTTTTAAGGAGTTAATTTGGAAAGAAGCCCAAATAATCACCTCTCGTGTAAGCGATGGTGAGTTTACCGAAGTAATCAATTATTTAAATGCGGGAGTTTTAAAACCAGACGCTTTGATTTCAAAAGTAATGCCTGGCTCGCAAATTCAAAAGGCATTTGAATTGGTTCAGAAAGAAAAAGAGAAGTATTTGAAAGTGTTGCTGGATTTTAGTTAAGGGGAAAATTAGCACCACGCTTTAGTATGGTGGATTCAGATTGAGATATATAAAATTAACCTGCTTTAGCAGGCTTTGAATGAGTTGAGTAAAAATGTTTAACGATTAAAACCAGCATCATGCAGAAGCATGGTGCTGGTTTTAAAAAAGTAATGTATTTAAAATTAATATCTAACAATATTCAATGTCACAAGACCCATATAAATTAACAATTGAGGGTATTAAACCTGCTCCAACAACTTTCTTTGGAAAATTAAAATACCTCGGCCAGGATTTATCTTGTCGGCGTCGGTCGTGGGTTCAGGAGAATTAATATCTACAACTACTCTTGGTGCAAAAGCCGGATTTGTCACTTTTTGGGTAATTATTGTAAGTTGCTTTGTAAAAGTTGCTATTCAACTTGAGTTTGGGAAACAAGCTATTCGTACGGGCGAAACAGTAATGACTTCGTTAAACCGTTTAGGTGGGCCACGTTTTGGTAAACAAAATGCCAACTGGAGTTTGTGGACCTGGTTGTTTTTGTGGCTGTTTAAACCACTTCAACTGGGCGGAATTATTGGTGGTGTAGCAATTGCATTGAATATGGCTTTCCCTTCGGTAAGTATTACATGGTTTGCAATAATTACAGGAATTGTTGTGGCGTCTATGGTTTTTAAAGGCTACTATTCATTTATAGAAAAAATGTCGGTGATTCTAATGTTGCTATTTACTGTTTTTACAATTGTTGCCGTTTTTATGCTTCAGAAAACCAATTTTGCTTTTACGCTGAATGATATTCTTGAGGGTGTTCGGTTTAAATTACCTGCTGTAACCGTTGGATTTGCCATTGCTGCTTTTGGATTAACAGGAGTGGGTGGTGACGAAATTGTGGCGTACAATTATTGGTGTTTAGAAAAAGGGTACGCACAATATACCGGACCGTATGATGAAACGGAGGAGTGGCGGCAACGTGCGAAAGGCTGGATAAAAGTGATGAATATTGATGCTGTTTTGTCTATGGTGGTTTACACGCTGGTTACCGCAGCATTTTATTTGCTGGGAGCAGCAGTTTTATATCAGCGTGGAGAAATACCCGCTGGATTTGAAATGATTGAAACTCTCTCGCTTATGTACACAGGTGCTTACGGAGCGTGGGCAAAAAGCTTTTTCTTATTTGGTTCTTTTATGGTTTTGTTTTCCACCTTATTTTCTGCATTAGCAGCACGAACTCGTATCTTTTCCGACCTTTTTGGACAAGTTGGCTGGATTGATTTTTTCGATTTAAAACAAAGAAAAAGAACTGTGGCAATTACTGCCTGGGTATTTCCGGTTTTGTGGGTAATTGCTTTACTTTGGATTAAACTTCCGGTTATTATGGTAACTATTGGAGGAATAATAACCTTTTTTATGCTACTAATAATTGTTTATGCAGGACTACATTTTAGATACAAACAAAAACAATATGGTTTGGAATCGTCTAAATTTTATGATATTGCATTGTGGGTTAGTTGTGTGGTAATTTTTCTTGTTGGTTTCTATGGAGCTATTTCATTAATTTGAATGGGTGAAATTTTTAGTTTGAAAATGGATAATATTTAGCCTGTTATTTATCGGGAAACTACTTTGTTATTCTTTTTATAATTCTCTCTTTTTAAATTAAGATTACCGGACTGTTGAATGGTTTTCTCCCTTAATTCTTTTAGCAATGTACTCCCTTCGTATTTATAAATTAAATTAACCATTTCTTGTGGGTCATCTTTTAAATTGAATAGCTGTTCAAAATCAGGCTTTCTATTTTCAAAAGACAAATCGTTTTCTGAGTATTTTTCAACTCCATTGTACATTCTAATGTACTTCCAATTTTGTTGTCTAATACCTTCACAAAAAGGATTGTCACGGCCGGTATAAAGGTTTTCTAAAAATATTTCGTCTCTCCAAGCTACATTTTCTCCATTTATCAGCGGAATTAAACTACTTCCTTCCATTTCGGTAGTTGCTTTAATTCCGGCATAATCCAGAATTGTAGTTGTTAAATCTAAACTCGAAACCAGTTGGTCTATAGTTTTGCCTTTTTTACTTTCTGGTAATCGTGGATCGAAAATAAAACATGGAATTTTTGAAGTGAGATCGTATAATAATGCTTTTCCTCCCATTCCATATTCTCCCATTAATAAACCATGGTCGCTGGCAAAAATGATAATTGTATTTTCAGACAATCCTCTTTTTTTGAGGCTGATAATTAAATCACCTATTACTTTATCTATTCCTGTAATTTGCTGATAATAACGAATGTGGTGTTCTTTGCACGATATAGGATGATAATCGTATTTATATGTTTTGTTTGCTCTTCCTTTATTCTGATCCAGAATTTTTTTCGGAATAAACCGATAAGGATCAGTTGCAGTTTCTGCTGGAATTTGAATATCCAAATCGCGATAAAGATTGTCGTAAATGGGATGACCTTTTAGTTCCGGATTTTCGTTGGCAGGAACAACCATGGCAATTGCCTCTGCACTTTCCTCATTCATCGAGGAGGTTTGGCTACCGTGAGGAACACTTAAACTTACCGAAAGGCAAAATGGTTTTTCGTTCGATTTTGTAGTCAAAAAATCTTCAATGGCTTCACCCATTATTGGTGTAATTATTTTATTTTTTGCCTTGTGGTAAGGTTTTGTACTAAATGAATTATGGTTTTTTGGAAAGAATTTGGTCCAACCGTCATGTCCCCAATAGTAGTCAAATTTATCTTTGGCATTGCCTTTAAATGTATAATATTCTACTCCAAATTTTCCAATAAACCCAGTGAAATATCCATTGCGCTTAAGTAGAGCAGGGTAGGTGTTTCCCCATTGTTCTTCGGTTAATTGGTACGACGATGTAAAACCAACACCATTTATACGTTCGTGCATTCCTGTAAATAATGCAACCCGGCTAGGGCTGCATGTTGGCTCTGCAATATAGGTATTGCTAAATAGTACTCCTTCTTTTATCAGTTTATCCACATTTGGAGAATGAATAACAGGATGTCCCATTGCACCAAATGTATTGTCATTTTGGTCGTCGGTGAGCAGAAAAATAATATTGGGTTTAATTTTAACCTCCTGTTTTTTTTGCTGACAACTAACTAACGTGAAACAAAAAAGAATAATTATAATTTGAAATTTTACCATGGAAAGTAAATATTATCAGTTTTATCGAAGAGTTATAATTCGTCCGATTTTTTAATTTTCATGAAAAACTGCAATTTCAGCTACAGAAGTAATATTGCTATTTTTTACTGTCGATTTAGAAACCAATTTTATATATTTTGCTTTTACCTCTTTTTTAAATTTTACGACTTGCTCAACCGGATTATTTTGAATATTTGAGAATTCGCCCTTACTAACTGGTTCTCCCCAGTTTTTTCCATCAATGCTAGCATAAAATTCATATTCGTAGATAATTCCATCGCAACCTTTGGCACAAGGTAAATAACTAAACCCGGAAATGCTTACTTGCTTTCCTAAATTAATAGAAATGAAATGGGATTTATTTGCTTTTTTTGAATTTGAAATCCAGTTTGTAGCAGGATTACCATCAATTGCATTTTTCGAAGATCCGTTGTCTTTTGTTTCGCTATCAACATCTAGAATTCTCCAATTGCTTTTTGCCATTCCAAATTCTTTTGTCATAACATCGCTTTTGTCGACACTGGTTTTATGCTTTGCAAATGCTTGTACAGTACCTCCTTTTTGTAGTGAAATAGGACTGGAATATTTTTCAAATTCAGAGCTTGAATTTCCAACCTTATAGTATATGTCAAGGTCTTTTGCGGCATTCAATGTTATTGTTCCATTCATGTCGCATAAAATTTCCGGTTCTAATAAAAGTGGCGGAGAATTATATATTTCGAGGTTGGAAAGTGTTAAACATGGAGTATTTGTTTCCAGAGTAACTCTTGCTTTCGAAGCCTTTACATCGTCAAATTTTAAGATTCGTTTATAGCCAATTGTAGTGCCCCTTGCAATTTTTTCCCACCCACTGTCTGTTTCAATTTCCAAGGTAAAATTATGAATGCGCTGTCCAAGAGCAATGTATTCTTGAAGAAGGAGCCGGTTAAAAGTTGTCTCATTTTCAAAATCAATCTCGAGAGTTGCACGTTGAATGCTGTCGTCGGTTGCCCAGTAGGTTTCTGCGGTTTTATCAGAAACTTTCTCAGCATTATAATTAGCCGATTTCCCTCTGTAATTACTTGCCGAAACGGTTGCATTTTCAATGAGGTTATTCTCGAATTCACGCATTACCTGTTTTCTGAATTTAAGCAAAGCCTGTGCATCGATGTCGCGAATTTGTCCGGAAGGAGCAATTGCCAAGCCCAAATTTAGTGGCGAGCCTCTTCCAACAGAGGTGTAATAAAGTTCCATTAAATTGGTAACACTGCGTGGTTGATGACCCGTGTGATAGTACCAGGCTTTTGGCCAAAGTAAAGTTGTATTTACTTCTGCCGGAATCCAATTTTCTCCGCCAGGTTCGCCGGTTGCCAGTTTTTTATTGTATTCAGGACTGGATTCTCCCG
>JABMPI010000173.1 GCA_013203755.1 Bacteroidota bacterium | reverse complement strand
CGAGCGGTTTATACCTTGTTCCCGGAGTAATCTACGACCAGGTACACTTTCGCGAGCCTGGATTAACACACAAAGGCGAAATAGCAACCGAAAGCCGGGCGGCAGTTGCAGGTGGCACAACCACTTTTATGGAAATGCCGAATACAAATCCGCAAGCAGTAACACAAGAATTATTGGAACAAAAATACCAAAGGGCGAGTGAAGTCTCAGCGGCCAACTACACCTTTTATATGGGTGCCACAAACGATAATCTCGATGAAGTTTTAAAAACTGATCCAACAAAAGTATGTGGGATCAAGGTATTTATGGGTTCTTCAACAGGAAATATGTTGGTTGACGATGAAGCTGTTCTTTCCGAAATATTCAAAAATGCTCCCACTTTGGTTGCAACACATTGCGAAGATGAAGCTACCATTCAGAAAAACATAGAAATTGCACGCAAAAGATACGGCGAAAATGTTCCAATGTCGAGGCATGCCCACATTAGAAGCGACGAAGCTTGTTATCGTTCTTCGTCGAAAGCGGTAGAATTGGCTTCAAAATTTGACACGCGCTTGCATGTTTTGCATCTCACTTCGGCAAAAGAAATGGAATTATTCTCTGCCGGAAATGTAGCAGATAAGAATATTACATCAGAAGTTTGTGTGCACCACCTTTGGTTCGACGAAAAAGATTACATCGATTACGGTACTCGCATAAAATGGAATCCATCGATAAAAACAGAAAAAGACAAGGAGGCACTTTGGGAAGCTTTACTTTCTGATAAAATAGATGTGATTGCCACCGACCATGCTCCACACACTCTGAACGAAAAAAACAACTCCTATTTTAAAGCTCCATCTGGTGGTCCACTTGTTCAACATTCGTTGGTTGCCATGCTAGAGATGAGTAAAAAAGGCTTAATAAGTATCGAAAAAGTAATTCAGAAAATGTGCCACGCTCCCGCCGATTTATTCAGAATAGATAAAAGAGGATATATAAAGGAAGGATATTTTGCCGACCTGGTTTTGGTGGATCCAAATCAAAGCTGGATGGTTTCTCCTGAAAATATACTTTATAAATGTGGATGGTCTCCTTTTGAAGGAACGGAATTTTCACATAAAATTGTTTCTACTTTTGTGAATGGAGAAGAAGTTTATAAGAATGGCAGTATTTCTGAACGAGTTATTGGACAAAGGGCTTCATTCAACTTGTAATATGTACCACAACATTTGTTCCCCTTGCATTTCCTATTTCATCTTTTAAATCGAGTAAGTGCTGTGTAATCCGGGTTTTCCGTTTTTGATTACTCAAATCGATAATTTGTTGAATGGTTTTAAGGCCCAGCCCCGTGCTATTGGAACTTTGTTTTTTAGCTTCTTCGCGACCAATACCATTATCTTCAATTTCAATTTGAACGCCACCTTGTTGCTTTTTTACATTTACCTGAATTATTCCTTTATGTTTACTATTTCGGATTCCATGTTTTAATGCATTCTCTACATGGATTTGAATAATCAGTTTTGGAACTAAAACGGATAGGTCAACCTCTTTATCTATCTGTATTTTATATTCAAACTCGTCTTTAAAACGAAAACGTTGAATATCTAAATAGTCTTTTACAAAATCGATCTCCTTTTTTAGTGTTGTTTCTATTTTTGTAGATCCTTCAAGGTTATTACGTACCATTTTCGAAAATTGCACAATCATATCATATCCCTCGTCGGCTTTGCCGTTTTTTACCACAGAAGCGATGGTGTTAAACGTATTAAATATAAAATGCGGATCGAGTTGATTTTTTAAAGTGAGTAATTGCAAATCCCGAACCTGAGATTGCAACTCATATTTCTCCTTTAACCTGGATTCAATAATTTTCTGTAAAAGAAAAACCAATAATAAACAAATAAAATAGATACTTATATAAACGGGGAATCGGAGCAAGAATAAGGGATTCTTATCAAAAGAATAAATCAAATATCCGTTCCCCGTTAACAAATAAATTTGATTCCCTTTAAAAAGAATATTCTCCCCCGAAGACATGCATATATCGTTTAAATGAATTGGAAGATACCATTTAAAATTATCACTAAACAAATGAATAACATCGCGGTTTACATCGGTAAAAAGAGATTCAAAAACTCCATCTCCATTTATATCGCCGTTAAATAAAAGATTCAAGTTACCCGTTGTTTCAAGTTTATGAATTGCAGAAAATTTAAGATCATTGGTATATTCCAGAAATACAGATGGTTTTATTTGTGTAATAAAATTTCCTCTCTTATTCCTAAATACCATTTTTGAATGCATTCGCTCGGAAGATTCATAAAGCAATGAATCTGTTTTTTCACCTTTCAAATTAATTTTATATGCTCGAAATGGGACACAGTCGGCACTTCCAGACAAAAAAGTAGTAAATAATTCTTTATTTTCTCCTTCACCAATCACACATGTTGAAGTTGAACTTTGAATACCTTCGTAAAATTTAGCTGGAGGGAAGAAATAATTAAAATCAGAATCAAAGACTTTCAGATAAGGTGCCGGACGGTTATATGGAAGATCGAGCCAATCACGAATTGGAGCGACTTGCCCGTCGGCAATAATTTCCATTTTATCATCATTGTTGAGGTCAGAAAATGTCAATATTGCATTGGCACAACCTGTATTTTCCGACTTTACTATCTTTCTATTTTTAATATCTACAATAAAAATTTGCCTGGGAGAAATAGAAAATCCTCCTATTACTGCAAAAACAAGTTCTTTTTGTTTATCGGCATCTAAATCTAAACAATATATTTTACCAAGTTGATAATCAATTTTTCCATCGTTATAAGTATTTATTTCGCAAATTGGCAAAGTTTGAAAGGGTCCAGTTTTAGGAGTAATCTGTATCCAATGTAATAGCAGACTGTCTTTCTTAAAAGAAAAAAAGTATATTTCTTTATTTCCGTCATTGTCAACATCCGCAAAATGCAGACGATTCATTTCCGGGCTAAATTCTAAAGGGAAATTTATTTGATCTACCATCCCCCCATTTTCTCTAAAAAATTGAAATAAAAACCGATTAGAATTTCCATTCTGACTAAAAGATTCTATTCGTTCAGGAATTCCATCTGAATCTATATCTTCAAAATAAATTCGAGAATTAACGACAATTGGCCTATTCTCCTGTTTTATTAATTCAACCTTATACTTATTAAATATTGGAGGAATAACCAAGGTAATCGGTATCGCAACAATTAGAGCCAGAAACCATATGGAAGTAAAGATTTTTTTCACCGTTTCGTTTTAATCACTTAAAATATTCCCCGGAAGTGCTTTGGTAGTTTTTGCTCCCAGCTTTTTAATATTCTCGGCACGTTTTACCAGGTTGCCACTTCCAACGTGTAATTTATTTAATGCCAAATCGTATGTTTTGCGTGTGGTTTCCAGGTTTTTACCAATGTTTTCCATGTCGGCAATAAAACCAACAAATTTATCGTATAGAGCTCCACCCTGCCGGGCAATTTCTATGGCATTTTTAGTTTGATTTGCTTGCTGCCAAATGGATGAAATAGTTCGCAGAGTTGCCAGCAAAGTTGACGGGCTGACTAACACTACTTTCATATCCCACGCAAATGAGAACAGTTCCTGGTCTTCCTGAATAGCAACACTAAAAGATGCTTCGATGGGAATAAATAGCAATACAAAATCGGGCGAATTTAATTTGCTTGCAGTTTGATAATGTTTTTCGCTTAACCCTTTTATATGAGCTTTTAAACTTAAAAGATGTTCCTTAATATTTGAAACACGTTCTTCTTCGGTAACAGAATTAACTGCCCTCTCAAATGCAATTAGCGAAACTTTTGAATCGATAATTATGTGCTTGTTATCGGGTAGGTTGATTACAACATCAGGTTGAATACGTTTGCCTTCTTCAGAAATGTCGCTAAATTGTTTTTGGTATCCTTGTTCTCCTTCGTTTAAACCCGAGCGTTCCAGAATTCTTTCCAAAACTACTTCGCCCCAATTCCCCTGTTTTTTCACATCGCCTTTTAATGCGCGGGTCAAATTATTTGCTTCTTCACTTATTTTTGAATTCAGGTCGTGCAATTTTTTCAACTCAGCGCGCAAATCGGTTTGGTCTTTTAATCCTTTCTGATAAGTGTCTTCAACCTTCTTTTCAAACAAATTTATTTTTTCTTTGAGTGGATTTAAAACTTCACCCAAATTTTTCTGATTAGCGGCCGTAAATTTTTCGCTGTTTTTTTCTAATATTTTATTTGCAATGTTTTCAAACTCGGTGGTAAATTTCTTTTGAATTTCATCTAACTCAGCTTTTTGGGTTTGAAGCTTTTCCTGAAGGTTTAAATATTCAACTTTTGCTTTTTCGAGTCGCCCGATCAAAGTTGTATTTTCAGCTCTATATTTCTCCAATTCCAATTTCAAATCTTCACTCTCTTTTTTTAGTGAATGAAAACGCTCTTCCCAAATTAAACACTGCTTTTCGATTTCTACCAGGCAATGTTCAGCCTGTTTTTCCCTTTCACGAAAATTGTTTTCCATGTCGGAAAATTTTTTCTGACTTTTAAAAGTGAAATACAAAAAAGCACCAACTGCCCCTAAAACAATTCCTATTAGCAGGTAAACGATTTCCATTTAAATTGAATTTAAAACATAAAAAAACCGGTACAATTTAACTAAATCATACCGGTTCTGAGAATTATCTTACTAAATTATTTTACCACTTGTATACAATTGAATTGATATTCATTCCGGCACCTACCGAACACAAAACGGTATAATCTCCTTTGTTTACTTCCTGTCCTTCCATTTTCCCTTTCATAACTAAATCGAGAAGCGTTGGAACAGTCGCAGTAGAGGAGTTGCCCAATCTATGAATACTCATAGGCATAATTCCTTCTGGAATATTTTTTTCGCCATACAATTTAAAAAGATTGGAAAGAATTGCTTCATCCATTTTTTCGTTGGCCTGGTGAATAAATATCTTTTTAATATCAGCCAATTCCAATCCAGCTTTTTCCAAACTTTCTTTTACCAAACCTGGCACAGTTGTAATGGCATAAATATAAAGTTTACGACCAGCCATTTTAATAAAAAGCTCATTGCTACCAAAATTAGGATTATTTGATTCACCCAAAGTTAAAAGATTTGCAAATTTAACGGAGTCTGAACGACTTGAATGTGCAATAATTCCGGTTGGCTCATCGCTTTCAACACCTTCTACAATTGTTGCTCCGGCGCCATCAGCATAAATCATCGAGTCGCGGTCGTGCGGATCCGAAATGCGGGAGAGTACATCTGCACCAACCACCACACCGCGTTTCATAAAACCACTTTTTATGTACGCATCGGCAACAATCATTGCTTGTGTCCAACCCGGGCAACCAGAAATTACATCGTGACAAATACAACTCGGATTTTTAATTTTTAGTTTCATTTTTACCTTATTTGCCAATCCGGGCAAAACATCGGTTCGAACATTCCCGTGGTTAATATCGCCAAAATTATGACCTATAATAATAAAATCGAGGCTGTCTTGCGAAATACCTGCAGATTCGCAAGCATCTTGAATTGCCAAAACAGCAATATCTGAAGTTAGTTGGTCGTCGGCAACATAACGCCGCTCTTCAATATTTGTAATTTCTTTGAATTTCTGAATTATCTCCTCATTTGTTTTGCCTTCAATTTTCGTTTTCGAAGGTTCATAAAATTCGTGATTCAGAAAATAACTGTTTTTTATTATTTGAGGAGGAAGATAACTTCCTGTACCAATAATTCGCGTATATGTCTGTTTACTCATAAAATCCAACTTGTTAGCTTTCAGCTTTATCCTTAAATCTTTTTAATTCAAATTTTTCACCATCGAAAACGCCATAAGAAAAATAATTTATCCAGTCGCCTAATAGTACAAACTTCGAGTTTTGCCCAATTTCTGCGTTTACCATTCTATGACGATGTCCGAAAATAAAATAATCAACGAACTCTTGTTCCAAAAAATTCTCGGCAAATTTATACATTCCTTCCCTATTTACCTCAAACTCATCTTCCAAATTAATTTTTGTCAACCTGCTCGACCTGGACCAGTTGTGTGCAATGCTTATTGCAAAATTCGGGTGCAACCGCGAAAACAGCCACTGCATGGTTTTATTAGTGAAAATCTTTTTTAAGAAAATATATCCTTTATCATCAGCATCAAGACCATCGCCATGTGCAAGAAAAAACTTTTTACCGTCTATTTCTGTTGTAAACTCTTTTGTATGCAGTATTATTCCTAACTCTTGGGTGAAATAATCGAAGGCCCATAAATCATGATTTCCTGTAAAAAAATGCACGGGAATTCCGCGATCGGTTAAATCTGCAATTCGTCCAAGAATTCTGGAAAAGCCTCGAGGAACAACTTTTTTATAATCCCACCAAAAATCAAAAATGTCGCCCATTAAATATAATTCAGCCACATCGTCTTTTATTTCATCCAACCAGTTTGCAAAGAGAATTTCGCGTTCGCGATTATTACTTAAAGCAGGTGCGCCAAGATGAACATCGGAAACAAAGTATTTTTTCCCCTTTTGTATCAATCTATTTTTATTAGTTGGAACCTTTTATGAACCGAAAAAATTTACTTTAGAATTTGGGCCAGTGCTTTATCTAAGGCAGGGCCTTGCAAATTTCTAGCAACAATTACCCCTTCCTTAT
>JABMPI010000172.1 GCA_013203755.1 Bacteroidota bacterium | reverse complement strand
GTCTGGGAGATTTATATTTGCTTTATGCCGAAGCATTAAACGAAGTAAAAAGTGCACCTGATGCTGAAGTTTACGAATATGTAGATTTAATTAGAGAAAGAGCTGGATTAGCAGGAGTTGTTGAAAGTTGGTCACAACATTCAACTTATTCTGACAAACCATCAACAAAAGAAGGTATGAGAGATATTATTAAACAAGAACGCCTAATTGAACTCGCCTTCGAAGGAACTCGTTTCTGGGACTTACGTCGCTGGAAAGATGCTGAAAAATACATGAATCTGCCAATAAAAGGTTGGGATATAGGAGGAAGAGGTCTTGGCTTTTATAATGTAACCACGGTGTTTCCAGGACCAAGTGATCCTGTGATTCCTTTTGAATTTAAAGATTACTTGTGGCCTATTAGAGAAGATGAAATTATTAAAAATCCGAATCTGGTTCAAAATCCAGGCTGGTAATTAATTATTTGATATAATTTTAAAAAGTACAAATGAAAAAATTAATATTTTTAATAGCAATAGCAGGAGCATTTGCGTTCTTAAACGGATGTGAAGAAACTGTTAAAGAACCTTTATTTAAGGATTCGGTTGCTCCCGGGCCAATAAGTACCCCAGAAGTAACCAACCTTCCGGGAGCTGCAATAATTTCTTACAGTTTACCGCAAGATGAAGATTTGTTGTATGTGAAAGCTGAATATACATTGGCGAATGGTAATATTGTAGAAACAAAAAGTTCCAATTTCATAAATTCAGTACAAGTTGAAGGATTTGGTGATACAGGAGAAAAAACGGTAACACTCTACGCAGTTGACCGAAGTGAAAATATTTCTTCACCCGTAACTGTAAAAGTGAATCCTGAATTACCACCAGTTCATGCAGTAAAAGCAACAATTGAAATGATTCCTGATTTTGGGGGAGTATTGTACCGTTGGAAAAACGAAAACAATGCTTCTTTATCATTTATAATTATGGCTACCGATTCTACCGGAGAATTATCAGAGGTAGAAACTGTTTATTCGGCAATTACCGATGGAGAATATACAGTACGTGGTTTTGCCCCGGAAGAAAAAGAATTTGCAATCGTAGTTCGAGACAGATGGGACAACTATTCTGAAATTTCTAAGATTCTGGTTACTCCATTATTTGAAGAGAAACTAGATAAATCCAAATTTAACCAGGTTACTTTAGATGACGATCATGACTGGGCTGCGTGGGGAGCGAGATATTCGAATTCAATAGATGGAGATAATAATACCTTTAACCATACATGGGCAGGTACAGGTTGGCCACAAAATTGGACGGTTGACTTAGGTGTTGTTGCACGTTTAAGCCGCATAAATGTAGTACAAAGGCAGACTTTCTTTTATGCTCACGGTAATCTTCGCCTTTTCGATGTATGGGGAATTAAGGAAGAACCAGCACAAGATGGAAGTTTGGATAACTGGTATCCTTTGCGCGTTGCGCCAAAAAATGGCTGTGTTGCCCGTAGACCTACACTTGAAGGAGGTACAGCTGCTGAGGATCAGGAACATTTTGAAAATGGTGATGAATATTCATTCACTTTAGACGATCCTGAAGTTCGTTATATTAGGTTAGTTGTTAACGAAACCTGGGGTTTAACCGGTTTCTCTCACTTTGGTGAAATTACATTTTACGGGCAAGTTGTAGAAAATTAAAAAGTTTAAAATGAAAAAATTATCAATATTATTAACTTTCATTTTTGGCATTGCACTCCTTTTTAATGCTTGTCAAAACATGGAAGATATTCATAGTGAATATTTAAAGGACGGCGACATAATTTATGCGCCTAAACCGCTCATAATTCAAACATTTGCGGGGCACAACCGAATAGGCTTAAAATACTACTTAGTTAACGCAGTTAATGTAAATAAGTGTATTATAGAGTGGAATGAAGGAGAAAGTTCTCAAACAGTTGACATTGCACCCAATGTACCTTTGGATTCTATCGAGATAATGGTAAATAACCTTGAAGAAAAATCATACATTTTTAAAGTTTATACTGTAGACAAGCACGGCAATCGTTCAATAAAAGAACAAAAACCAGGCTCATCTTATGCAGATAGATACCAATCAGGTTTAACCAATCGCTCCCTGGTTGGAATTGAAGGTGGCGGCACAATTGATTCATTAGTCTTAACCTGGGGAACCGCTATTACAGGAAACACAGGTGTTGAGCTGATGTATAACAATGGTGCAGGCGAAGCAGTAACAAAGTTAGTTCTGCCGGAAGATGAATTTACAATTATTAAAGACTGGGAATCAGAAGGAGAAATAAGTTACAAATCATCTTATATTCCAGAGGAGAATGCCATAGACACATTTATGGCAGAAGCCAGTACAACAATGTTGCCGGTATTTATCAAATTCGAAGGAGAAAAAATTGATAACACAAACTGGACTATTGTTGATTTTTCAACTGAAGAACCTGGAGAAGGTGCTCCAAACGGACTTGCTTCTGCAGCCATTGATGGTGATTTAGGAACTTTCTGGCATACACAGTGGGATGGAGGAAGTCCTGAATATCCACACTTCTTTACAGTTGACCTAAAAGACATCATTAAAATTAATCAGATTGAAGTATTCAGAAGATCAGGTGATGGTCGCGGACAAACTCGCTTTGAAATTCATACCAGTTTAGACGGGGTTAACTATACAAGCCAGGGTAGTTTTGATTACGATCCAAACAGTGCAAGCCAGTCGTATCAATTGGGCAGCCTTCCAATGGCACGCTACATAAAATACACGGCCACTGCAGGATCAAACTTCTTTGCTTTCCTTGCTGAATTGGATGTTTATGGACAAGTTGCTTCGCAAGTTGATCGCACAAACTGGGAAGTAATTGATTTTTCTTCGGAAGAACCTGCTGAGGCAAACTGGGGACCACCAATCCAAGGGTTAGTTGCCGCTGCAATTGACGGTGAATTGGGAACTTTCTGGCATTCGGCATGGGATCAAACTCAACCCGATTATCCTCACTATTTTGTAATTGACATGCAAAAGACAGTTAGAATGTTAGCTGTAGATTGTGCAAGAAGACAAGGTAATGGAGGCGGACATACAAAATTTAAGATTTACTCAAGTAATGATGGTGTAAATTTTGAAGATCAGGGTACTTTCGATTTCAATTCGCAAATTAACGATGTACAAATGTTTCCATTACCATTTCTACCGGAAGCAAGGTATTTCAAGTTTGAAGCAATTGAAGGACCTAATAATTTTACTTTCCTTTCGGAAATTAATGTTTACGGAACAGTACTAGATTAACACAGTTACAAATTAGTAAAAAGGAAACCCGTTTTTTAGCGGGTTTTCTTTTATACACTATTTAATTCGCAAGATGAAACGTTTTCTTTTAATAGTAGTTTTTACCGGTATCGCAGGATTATTTTCTTTTGCTCAAGATCAATTTACTCCATACGACAACCTTCCCGGAATCGATAAGATTTATAAACCAACCTTTACTATTTCTTATTCAGGATGGAAAAAAATGTTGTATGAATATCCGATAAATTTCAGAACAATTGAAGAGGATTTTAATTCATATTCAAAACAAAATACACACGAAAAGTCTGCAATAATCCGGTACTATAAAATCTGGAGAAGGTCGGTTGAACCGTTTGTCAATTCATCTGGCGAAATTGTAATACCAAATATAAAAGAGATTTATGAGAAGCAGTTTATAGTGCAAAAAAATGCAGCTAAAATTCAAAAATCTGCATCTTTTACAAATTCCGAATGGACCTTTCTGGGTCCCAAAGAAACTTTCTGGAGAAACGAAGAAAACATGAATTCCGACAGGATTGATGAAAACGGAGATCCTAAACAATGCCCCTGGCAAGTAAACGTATATTCCTTTGATGTGGCAAACAGCAACGAAAATATTTTGTATTGCGGAACTGAGACTGGTTTTGTAAATAAATCAACAGACAAAGGTTTAACCTGGGCTCAAATTGGTAAAGATTATCCATTTGGCGGTGGTGTTCCGGCAGTTGCCATACATCCATTCAGCGCTGACACCGTTTATGTATCGGCAGGAAATCAAATTCATAAAACTACAAACGGAGGAGGAATCTGGACTCCCCTGTTACAACCTGACAAAACCTTTGGTGCTTCGCGTCTTAGAATTAATCCCAACAATAACAATATTATTATTGCTGCTTCAAACGATGGCCTGTATGTTAGTAAAGATGCCGGACTTTCGTGGAATAGAAAATGGAGCAAACCTGCCTACGATGTAGAATTTAATACAGCAAATCCTTCAATAATATATGGAATTTCAAAAAATTCATCTGGAAAATATCAAATCGTAATTTCAAAAAACAATGGCGATTTATTTGAAGTAGATTCTAATTTCCCAACCGATTATACAGAAACATCGGGTGGACTTTTGGCCGTTACACCTGCAAACCCAAATGTTCTGTACGCAACATTATTGGCTAAAGAAGGAGAAGAAAATGTTCCATTCATTTTAAAAGGAGTAGCAACAGATGGAGCTTTTACCTGGGAACAGAGAAAAAAAGGAGAATATCAATCTACCGGTGGATTAGGTGGTTTTACCAACGGACAAGGATATTTTGATTTAGTACTTGAAGTTTCTCAAAACGACGAAAATCTGGTTTTCTGGGGAACTTGTTCTCTTTGGAAATCAACTGACGGAGGAAAGAATTACACCGGAGTTGGAGGTTATAATGGAAATTTCCCAATTCACCCCGACATTCAGGATATGAAAATAATGCAAAACGGAGACACCTGGGTTGCAACCGATGGCGGTATGAATTTCTCGACCGATTATTTTACTGATACCAGGAATTATTACTCACGAACAAAAGGAATAATTGGTTCCGACATGTGGGGATTCGACCAGGGATGGAACGAAGATATTGTAGTGGGAGGCAGATACCACAACGGGAATACAGCACTTGCCAATTTTTATGGCAACAAAGCATTAAGAATGGGTGGAGCCGAATCTGCCACAGGTTGGGTTATCCATGGGAAAAGCAGACACGTTGCTTTTGACGATTTAGGGAACGGCTGGATTTTACCAAAAACTGCAGAAGACATTGCTGAAGGT
>JABMPI010000171.1 GCA_013203755.1 Bacteroidota bacterium | reverse complement strand
CATTAATCCTGAATTAGAAACAGGGAAAATTGGTTTGGTTAGCGGGCCGGTATTTGCCGGAGTAAAAACGGCTGAAATTACGGTTTATGGTGAAGGCGGACACGGTGCATACCCCGAAAAATGTATCGACCCAATTGTAATTGCATCAAGAATTGTATTGGATTTGCAAACCATTGTAAGTCGCGAAATTAGTCCCTTAGAACCTGTGGTTGTTACTGTTGGTTCCATTCATGGAGGAACACGACCAAACATTATTCCCGACGAAGTTAAAATGGAACTCACTCTGCGTTATTATTCCGATGCGGTTATTGAAAAAGTAATTGCTGCCATTAAAAGAATTAGCCGTTCGGCAGCCCAAACTGCCGGGATGCCCAACGATAAACTACCCAAGGTCTTTGTTTCACCCGTTGAAACTCCGCCGGTATTAAACAATTTAGAGTTGAGTGAAAAAATACAAGGTTTTGCTTCGCAAATAATAGGTGTAGAAAATATATTAAAAACCAATCCTGCAATGGTTGGCGAAGATTTTGGAATGTATGGACAAACTCCTGAAAATATTCCTATTTGTTTGATGTGGTTGGGAAGTACTAGTCCTGTATTAATGAAACAATTAAAAGCCGAGGGTAAGACACCGTTTCCTTTGCATTCTCCAAAATTAAATCCTGATTATGAGAAAACCATTGAAACCGGTATTAAAGTAATGGTGGGGAATGTGATTGGATTGATGGAGAAAAACCAATAAACTATTTTGTTTGATTTATAATATTTGTTTGCTGAACAATTCACATGTAAATACGTTTGTTACAAGAGAAAATAGAATAATAAAAATCAAAGAATGAAATCAATTACAATCGTATGTAGTATATTATTAATGGGAATATTCACAAATCAAACAACCGCGCAAGAAATGATTTTAAAGTCAAAATCGATATATGATATTAGCATTAATAGTTTGATGGGTGATAAAATAGATCTTAATAAATTTAAGGGTAAAAAAATTCTATTTGTGAATGTTGCATCGAAATGTGGTTTTACTCCTCAGTATACCGATTTGCAGAAGTTACACAAAACGTACGGCGATAAACTTGTATTAATTGGTTTACCGTGTAACCAGTTTGGGGCACAAGAAGCTGGAAGTGCAGAGGAGATTCAAAATTTTTGTTCTAAAAATTATGGGGTAGATTTTTTGATGACTGAAAAGATTGAAGTCAAAGGAGAAAATCAGCACCCGCTTTATCAATGGTTAACCACAAAAGAAAATAATGGAGTTGAAAGCAGTACTGTTAAATGGAATTTTCAGAAATATTTAGTAGATGAAGAAGGACATTATTTAAATTTTTACTACAGCATTACAAAACCTCTAAGTAACAAAATTACCAAATATTTGGAGTAGTATTTTAGTACGTCTGCAGAAATAAGAGGAGTGTTGTCTTCATTGGTTAAAATCAATTTTGAATTACCACTCCCAGGAAATAATATCGGCCTTTTTTAAAACACCAAAATTTGAAATTCTATCTGTGTGTGTTATTTCTGAAATACTTATTTGTCCATCCACTTCGGTAGTATCCATTCTAACTGTTTCAACTTTCCATTCTTCACCGGATTGTATGTCGATAACTTCATCTTTGTAAATAACAATTACACTACCGTCTGTATCTACTTTAAGAAGTTCGAAATTTCCTCTTTCGTAAGGAATTTCATATACTGCACTAAGTCCGGTGCCACAGCCACCGCCTGCAGTTCCAGAAAGACAGGTTCCACTGCCATAAACCAATTTTAGGTTGCTATTAATTTCAAAATCAATTATACCATTTAATGTTTTTGTTTTAAAATCGTAAGAATAGGTTGGGAAATCGATTTGAAGTAAAGGAGGTTGCGGACCTGAAATGTGTTCTCCATGATCGTTAGAATGTTGTTCGATAAAAATATAGTTATCCGATTCAATAATTTCAACGTCTTCCTTTTTGTTGCAACTGAATAAAATGAAATAACTAAGGAGGATGAGAAGTGTAGGATATTGGGTTTTCATATTTGTTTAATAAATAGTGATTTGCAAATTTTAGTCTTTTTATTACGAAATGCAAGTTGTTGGTTGACTTACTGAAGGTTTTTATCACTTGATGGGTGTTGATAAGTTGAGAAAAATGGGTGTTTCGGCCAGGGATTGCAGCAGAGTTTAGAGTTCAGAGTTGGGTGTGGTGAATTCTGATTTGCTGGTGTATTAACGTGAATTGGAATTGGCGTTACCCCATAAAAAAACCGCATTTCTTGCGAAATGCGGTTTCAATATTATTTGATTTTATAAAGAATTACTTCTTATAAACTTTTTGAGGTGTTTACTTAATTAATATTATATTTGCTTGAAATAATGATAGATATGGATATTTTCAATGGAGAGGAGCTCTTAAAATTCACTGAACGGTT
>JABMPI010000170.1 GCA_013203755.1 Bacteroidota bacterium | reverse complement strand
ATCCAAATTATAATGATGCCAGCCAAGTAGATAAAAAAACTGCTGACGCACTTTGCAGCAACCAACCAAAGCAATTTCAAACTGTTTTAAATGAAAATAAAAAAGATGGTTTTAAAAATTTGTCAACCTCGCTTTGTGGCTGGACATCGGTACTTTCCCTATTGCATTTAACCGAAAATAGCAATTATATATTTGAGAAAATAGATTACCAAAATTCGGGCGATTCCAAAATTTATGGCGATAAAAACCGGGTTGTGGGTTATTGGGCAATTGCAGTTTATAAGGATAGTAATTCATTTAAAATTTCAGAAAAAGAGAAAGAGGAAATACTTGAAAAGGCACAGCTTTCAATTAAAACTTATCTGGAAACTGGCAAAAGAGGTAAATTACTTCAGGCAAAATCTTCAACAGGAATATTAAATGACATTACCGGGGCATTTGTAAGCGTTTATATTAAAAGTAAACTGCGGGGTTGCATTGGTAGTTTTGCACAAGAAAACACATTAAACGAGTTGGTTCAAAAAATGGCGGTTTCGGCTGCCTGCGACAGCAGATTTGACAGTGTAAAATTGAAAGAATTAAATGAGATTGAATTAGAAATATCGGTTCTTTCGCCGCTAAAAAAAATAGATTCTGTTGATGAAATTGAATTGGGGAGACATGGAATTTTTATTCAACAAGGAATAAATTCAGGTACATATTTACCTCAAGTGGCTGATAAAACAGGTTGGAACATCGACAAATTTTTGGGTCATTGCTCGCGCGACAAAGCCGGAATTGGGTGGAACGGCTGGAAAAGTGCAGATATTTACACCTATGAAGCAGTGGTTTTTAAAGACGCCAATCCAATTATTTAAACACCTCCCGCAAAACTCTCATCGATTTTATATCACCCAAATTTTCGAAATGCAACTGATAGTAATCCAACAAAACAGTTATCAAACTATCACGCATATATCTGGAGATTTTAAACTTATCCAACTCGTGTATTTTTAGAGTAGAAAGGAAAATTAAATGCTCCGTAACTTCTTTGTTTGCTGCAAACGGGTGCGAAGGTTGAAAAGGAACTACTGTGCCTTTTTTAATGTCGAACCAACCTTCAAAACCTGTTTTTGTGGTATCGGGTAAAAAGCCCAAATATTCGGTTAACCGGAATAAAAAAAAGAGATGGAAATTGGATGAACCTTCGTCCATTAAATCGAAATAGAGCAGTGCGCTTTTCATAAAGTCATACATCTCCGGGAAGCTTTCCTGTTCATTAATCGCACGATATAAAACTTCTGCTAAAAAAATTACTTGTGTTGATTTTGCAATGTCGAATGCTATATTTTGATAAGGCTGATTACTCTTAACTTCTTTTACCCGGTGCAACTCCCGCGTTTGTTTCTGATAGGCAACTAAATCAACCAAAAACAGGGGTTGCAATAAACTTGCTTTGTTCTTCGACTTTTTGCTACGTGCAGCATTAATCATATAACTTTGCCTGCCAAAATCGCGGGTATAAATAGTAGATATTACACTGCTTTCGCCGTATTTTATAAAGTGTAAAACTATTCCCTCTGTGGTTGCCAGCATTACTCAATTAAAAGTTTTAAGTTGAATGTTAAAGTATTCCCAATGATATAACTAATTAATAAATAAAAGTTTGGTGATATGCGTTTCTTCACCCTTTTCATCGTTACAAAAAACCAGGTAAACTCCTGTTTTAACACGATTGCCATTTAAATTTTTCCCATCCCAAACTGCTTGTCCACCTAACGAAGTTGTATTAAAAACCAGGTTTCCACTGATGTCTGTAATTTTTACATCGGTGTTTTCAATTAAACCGGTAACCGTTACCGGTCCATCATAGGTTTCCCGAACCGGATTTGGGTAAACATATACATTTTCGTAAACATCCTTCCCTTCAGTTGCATCTCCCTGATAGGAAATCAATCCTTTATCGGTACCAAAAAATATTTCTCCTGTCTTTTGGTTAATGGCAATGGCAGTTATTGTATTCGAAAGCAACGAACTATTTTCTTTTGTAAAATGTTGAATTTCTTTTTCACCATTTTCAGAAATCAAATACACACCAGAAGTTTTTGTTCCCAACCATTTACGATTCGCACCATCAACAGCAATTGCGGTAACCGTTTCTGTCTTTAACAGAGGATGATATACGCCATCATTTAAATCTAAACCTGGTTGCGAAGCATAAAATACATCAGTGTCCCAAATGCGTGAAGGATTGTTGTAAACCGCTACTCCAACCGATGTTCCTATCCAAATTGCACCTTCATTGTCTTCCACAATTGAATATATATCATTCATCCGTGTAAAATTTTCAACCACACCATTATTAAAATAGGAAGTGACCAGCAACTTTTTTTTCCGTTCTCCGGTTTTATCTATAACATATGCGTCGTTCCCACGGGGAACCAAAATCCATTTATCATCTTTCTGTGTTACAATTACCTCACCTATGCTTTTATTATTGGCTATTTCGGGAAGTGTAAAGGATTCCCACTCACCTTGAGATGAGTATTTATGAAGATTTTGGGACACTTCAGAATTTGTAATCCACAAATTTCCTTCCGAGTCAAAATCCAATCCCCCAATACGCACGTATGGCTCATTGGGTTGCTGTGGAACTGCAGATTGTAAAGAGCTGTTATTGTTTGTAAAACGCTGAATAAACTCATCGTTTCGAAATTCCAACATACCACCTCCCCAACTTCCAACAAAAATATGAGAGGCATCTGACGGATCGACTGCAAAATTTACAACATCAAAAAAACCATCCATTTCCGGGAAGGTTGACTTATTAAAATACGTCCATTCGCCCGCACCAAAATGCTGGAAACGTGGCGTCTGCCATGTATTATTCCAACCAGCACTTCTACCCCCGGCAGTTATCCACAACTCAGAACCATTTGCTAATAAGGAGAACATATTATTATCCAGAGGACCACTAGGGGAAATGGATTCAAAATTTTCCCCCGAAACTTTCACCAGTGAATTATCATAATCGGCAATCCACAATGCGCCATCATTAGAAATTCCTGCACTTCGTGGATTTATAGGAGATATTCTTTCATCATCCAACTGATAATAATTTAATTTCCCAATAATCGAATGGTTCTTGTCAATAACAAAAACTTCGCTTCTGCTGCAAACAGTCATATACTCACCGTTTGTTTGAATGTCATAGGCATACCTAATTCCTGGCAAATAAGCACTCCAATCATTCCCATTTAGAATGTACATGGCATCCTGACCATATTCATCGGGAGTATAATTGGCAATAATATTTCCGGTATGAATTTCAATTTGGCTAAATTTATCGTTGGCATGAGGAATATTTTCAATCTTATTCCAATTCTGATAATCCAACAAATTCGAACTATTTATATCCGCCTTCAAAATACCTTCATTTGTTGCTGCATACAAAAAATTAGCATCCGCTTCTACATCGTTTACGCAAAGAACAGTTCCCTCTTCACCAATAAAATAGGTGTCTTTTACCTCTCTCTTTTGAAGGTTCAAAACAACAATTCCAAAACCACACGATAAATACGCCTCGTTTCCAATAAACGATATATTGTTAATTGTTTTATCTCCGGTTAACTGTTTCCGCTTAATATCCGGAAGATTAATAACTCCCGATTCAAAAACCAAATCCACATTACTGTTATCGTATGCAATTACAAGTACTTTATTTTCATCGCTATATGCAATTGTTTTAATTCCAAATTCGGAGAGTTGGTTTAAACCCGAAAACTTATTTACACTATTATCCTGAAGATCATAAAACAATAAACCACCTTCGGTGGCACAGTAAATTTTATCGCTGGCAACCGCAATTTTTTTGGCGTTGGTATACGATAAATAGTCTTGCCAGCTTCCTTTTGCATGTTGAGCATGGGTCTGAAAAAAGAATGCGAACGTTGTTACAAATAGAAAAAGATTCCGCATAAATATTATTATTTCTTAGAGCGTTTGTAAATAATGAATTAGCTTTTGTACTGCTCTGCCACGATGACTAATTTTGTTTTTATCTTCTAAATTCATCTCAGCAAATGTTTCCTCAAAACCATTTGGCTGAAAAATAGGATCGTATCCAAAACCCGACCCTCCCCTTCTTTTTTCAATAATTTCACCTTCAACAATGCCTTCAAATTGTTTTTCATCACCATCTATAATCAACGAAATTACAGTTCTAAAACGAGCTTTTCTATTATTTATTTTTGCCAGTTTATTTAAAACCTTGCCCATGTTTGCCTCAGAACTTTTCTCTTCGCCAGCATAACGGGCAGAATAAACACCAGGTTCACCATTTAATGCTTCTATTTCTAATCCGGTATCGTCGGCAAAACAAGAATACCCATATTTTTCAAAAATGTACGTTGATTTCTGATTTGCATTCCCTTCCAAATTTGGCTGTTCTTCCGGGATTTCCTCATTACAGCCAATATCTTTTAAACTCTTAAGTATAATTTTATCTCCAAGAATAGCCTGTAATTCTTCCAGTTTATGTTTGTTATTTGTAGCAAAAACAAGTTCCATTATTCCAAAATTTTGGTGAAATTAATATCTCTTAGCAAAATCCTCAGTGAAAGTATTCAACTCTTCGTCGGTAAAATGAGTGTATGAACCAATAACCAAACGATACCTGAAAGTAATAGATTCACCAGCTGGTAATTTTAAGTTCAACTCTTCCTTTTTGCCTGTAAAATCTCGAACGCCTAATGGATTTGCTGAAAACAGTCCATACCCACGGGCGTGCCAATAGGTTGGATAACTGATATTTTGAGGGTGGTCGCAAATTGCAATTGAAATTTTCTCGTCTCCAATACTACCAAATCAATTCATCCATTTAGCACGGGTTCCCCAAACATCGAGTCCGGTTACACCTTCGCTGCTTTTATAATTACCTGTAATTCCTTCAACCGAAGCTTTATCCAGGTTCTTTGGATTGCCATTTTCATCAACCACAGTAATTTTACCCTCCGATGGGATTTCCAATTCGCGGGCAACACGAATGGCAAACATTCCCTCTTTTGTATCGTTAAAAGCAACTGTTTTACCAACCGCCGTTAATGTTGTAATCCGGTCAATTATCCGAGTTTCTCCTTTGGCAATAAAATGATATTCTGTTTTTTCGATTAGAAGCTCAACTCCAACAGAGTCGCGCCAACTTCCGGTGGTTATCATAGTTCCTTCACCTTTCCCCGAAACCAGTTTTTCAACTCCCAGGTACTTTATTTCCCCACCATTTCTACTTCTTTCGCCGGTATGTCCGTTTCCCCAAAAATCGTTACCATCTACATTGCCATAATTCATCCAATTGCCAACATGGTGCATATGATCGCCACGTTCTCCGGGTTTTGGAGCTAACGGATAACCACGTGTAATTGTAGTTCCCGACGATGCCAGAATAGGATGAAGTACCGGTTTATACACATTTTCAGCAGGCCACTGGTAGGAGGTAAATAGTTTCCCATCTACCATTACATCAATCTTTTTGTCAGATTCATGTTTTACAAATTCAACGGATGAACTTTGATTTATTTCTGTTTGTTTCCCTGATTTTGAACCGCAAGAAATGCATGTAATTGCAACAAAAAACAAAAGGGTAATTGACAATAGTTTCATAATTATTTTAGTTTAGTATCAGTTTATATAATCAACAATAGAGTGAGTAAAGATACGAAAAAACACTATTAACATTTAGATCGGTTTTTATGCAACAAGCATTAAATATCGACGATAATCACAAATGTTTAGAGCCCGAAGTCGGAAGCAATCTTCAGACCTCTGGTTTCCGACCTGATAAAGAAATTTGAAATTTAAGAAACTTAAATAGCTGTAACGAAATTGCAGGTGTTTTTCAAAATTCAAGCTGAAACAAATTCAATGTTATACTATCTTCTATTTCTTAAAATTCCAATTCCACACATATAACCATTATAAATGGCTCCGGAATAACCGCCTCCCAACTTTGCCCATGCAGAAGCAAAATGCAGGTTTTCTATCGATTTTATATCTTCTGCAATTATTTTTTCCGGAGTTTGTGCAAATCCATAAACCGATCCTTTTGGTGTTAAAATGTATCTTTTAACTGTAGTCGCTGTTCCCAGTTCGTAGTATTCAACAGCATCCGTTAAACCCGGGATTAGTTTTTCCAATCTTTTTATGAATGTTTTAGATACTTCCTCTTTTTTAGCCAAATATTCGTTTCTGCTCAATCCTTCCCATTCCGAAGTATAATCTACACAACAAACAGCACCAACACTTTTGCCCTTTGGAGCCAACTCAGAATCAACTTGTCCGTAGTCGATAAATGTAAAGCTGCGTGTTGAATAATCACTTTTGCTATTCTTTACAATATCCGCCTGAGTTTTCATTTCGTCACCAAAAATGAATGTTGCATAATTTTTGAAACCCAAATCCTGCAATGGTTTATTAAAACCAAGATAAAGTGTTAATAACGAGGCTGCAATATCGTGATCTTTGATTTGGTTGGTTAGTTCGCTACCATATTTTTCGGGAAGCATTTCTGCCACATTTTGCATAGCAGCATTTGCAATAATATCTGTGGCAAAAGCTTTTTTAGGTTCAGAACCTTTCTTTTTACCTACATAAGTTACACCGACCGCCTTTTCGTTTTCAACAATAATTTCGGTAACCGAGTGTCTCATAATTACCTCACCACCATTGTCTTTAATATAATCAGACAAATAATCGGATAACCTTTGCGAACTTCCTTTTATAAAATTTCCACCGCCGGTATAATAACTTCTTTGTGCAACCGAATAATAGTCCAATGAAAGCGCATACGGATCGTCGTGATAGTAACCCAAATTACCAAGCAACACAAATTTTAGATCTTCGTTATCGGTAATCGAATCCATAAACTGGCCAACACTTGCTCCCACTTCATCAGAGTCATAAAAATTACCAATAGTTTCATCAAAAATCTGATTAAAATAGGCATCAATTGCCTTTTCTTCGTCAGGGAAATGTTTTAACAGCGTCTCCTTTGCTTCTTCCGGAACATGAGAAACGACAATATCTAACTGACCTTTTTTGAGTCTGTAAAAATCGGGTAGTTTTAAAAAATCAACTTTATCGAACACACCCAAATCACGGAAAATTCTTGTTTTCAAATCTTTTTTATGAAGGCCGTCCATTTCGTGAAGGCCAACTTCCATGATAAAATCACCTCGTTTAAAACTTGTGGCACAACCACCTGGAACACTGTGTTGTTCAATTAGCAGAACTTTTTTACCGCCCTTTGCCAATTTAGCTCCCGCGATTAATCCACCCAGCCCGGCTCCAATTATTATTGCATCGTATGTCATTCAATTTAGTTTGTTTGATAATAAGATGAATGCTATTCATCGAAATAGTGAGATTCAATTTTTGTTTTTTAAAGGATGCAAGATAACCAGATTTATATAAATTAATTGATATTGAAATCCTATATTTATTTCAAAAAAGAGATGGATACATCTGCTACATGTTTAGTTTTGGTTGACGACCTTAAATCTTTTACTGACCCAGCCAGAAAAGAAAAATCAAAAACTATGTTTCCCACTGCGATGGAAGTGCTGGGAGTCACAAGTCCTAAAATGAAAGCACTCATAAAAATATGGTGGATTGATCTAAAAATGTGGTCGCCCGGGAAGTTACTCGATTTAGCAAAGAAACTAGTTGAAACACGTATTCTGGAATGTAATATGGTTGCTTTCGAATTGCTCTGGAAAAACAAAAATGCACTGAAGTTACTAACTTTGAACGAGCTGAAATATCTCGGGCAAAACATGGACAACTGGGTTACCACCGATACTTTTTCAATCATGCTTTCCGGTTATGCCTGGCGCGAAAACCAAATTTCTGACGCCGATATTTTTAAATGGCTTAATTCTGAGAATCGCTGGTGGAGAAGAACTGCCGTAGTTTCAACAGTTACATTAAACCTCCGTTCGCGCGGTGGAACCGGCGATGCACAATGCACGCTAATGATTTGCGAAAAAGTAATTTCAGACCGCGACGATATGATTGTAAAAGCACTTTCGTGGGCACTGCGCGAACTTTCGAAAAGCGACAAACCAGCCGTTGAAGACTTTATGGCAAAATATGATTCGCAACTGGCAAGCCGTGTTCGCAGAGAAGTTTATACAAAACTGGAAACGGGGAGGAAAAATGGGTGAAGAAAGTTTGCAGTCTCAGTTTTCAGTCACAGCAAAGACAGTCCGTGCCATGTCTTTACCAATTTCCCCTTTCTATTCTATAATCTTCCGGTTTTTAAAATCATATTTATCACCCTCTTTCAACAGATAAAACGACTGCATTTCAGGAACAACAGCCGGCTATTTCTATAAATTTCTAGATTAACGGATTCGCAGCACCTCCTCCAACTATCATCAGCTTCCCATTTTTAGGACCAACAATTTGCGCTGAAACCAGAAAATCACTTAGTAAAACCAGAATGAAAAAGACAGATTTAATTTTCATAATTAAGTTGGTATTAGAACAAAAAATGCCGCTAGATTCTATCTGCGGCATTCAATATTTATTAAACAAATCTATTCGCAAGCACAAGTTTGAAGACAATCTACTATCTGACTAAGAATCTCATATTTCAAAAAATAGAAAGTATTTTTCCCTTCACGTTTTGAACATAAAACACCTTTGTCCTTCAAAATTCCCAAATGATGTGAAGTTGTTGACTGTTCAATTCCCAATAATTCATGAATTTCGGTAACTGTTGAGCGTTTGTTACCCTCAAGGTGTTTGAGTATGGCAATACGCATTGGATGAGCCATTGCTTTAAGCATACTTGCCGCAATATCAAATCTATCTGCATCTAACTCCTTGATTTCTACCATTATTAAATTATTTATAAATGCAAATATATGAATAATTGAGAATTATACTATTAACATTTCTCAATTTGAATCAAATTTGAATAACAGCAGTTTTTTATACTTTTTTTACTTAAAATCTACTGTTATTAAATGAATTTATTGAGGTGTTTACTTAATTAATATTATATTTGCTTGAAATAATGATAGATATGGATATTTTCAATGGAGAGGAGCTCTTAAAATTCACTGAACGGTT
>JABMPI010000022.1 GCA_013203755.1 Bacteroidota bacterium | reverse complement strand
ATTTACCACAGGGCGTGGCATGGCGTGCATTTCACCAAAATAGAATTTATTAATTGCCGAATTTCCCAATTCAAAATCGATATTACAAAATGTAGTTTCTCTGATTTCAGCAAATGGATTGGCTTCTTTTATCTCCTCGCGAATGGCGTCAATTCCTCCTTCAAACAAATCAGTTTTATTTATTACCACAACATCTGCCATTCGTAACTGGTGCGAAACACGTTGTTTCATTAATCCAACTTTGGCAAAATTTTGTGCGTCTACCACACACCAATTCGATGCGAGATAAATCTTCTCCGCCAATGAACCTGCGGTAATCACTTCCGAAATAGAAGTTGTATCCGAAAGTCCGGATGCCTCAATAATTACAATGTCCGGTTGATATTCATCGATAAATTTCTCAAGCGATCTCACAAAATCACCCAGCAGACAAACACAAAATACCGAGCCATTATTTATTTCCAACAAACTAAAATCCTTTCCCGATTTTTTCAACTCAGCACTATCAATATTCGCCGGAGCAAATTCATTCTGGATTATCCCGATTTTAGTTTCACCAGAATATTTTTCAATAATTCGTTTTAGAAAAGTGGTTTTGCCACTTCCCAGAAATCCTGAAATTATATGGAATGGTATTTTTTTCATTTTGTTCTTTCTTTTTACTCCCCTCCTGTTTTTAGAAGGGGTCGGCTTCAGCCGGGGGAGGTTCTAATAAACTTTCAATGTCATCAAAAATAAAATCAGGGTGGTCAAACACAACCAGATTTTCATATCGAAATACCTTGTATCCCAATTCAGATAAACGTTTATCTCTCTTTTGGTCTTTGTCAGCCTGTGCTTGAGTAAAATGAGGCTCGCCGTCCAACTCAATTATCATTTTTGTTTCCGCACAAAAAAAATCTACAACAAAATTCTTAATGCTAAACTGGCGACGAAATTTTAAACCAAATGCTTGCCGGTTTTTTAGCAAGCTCCAAAGTGATGCCTCTGCAGGCGTTAACCTTTTTCTTAAAGCCCGCCGAAAGGGCTTCATATAATCGAGATTTTTTATTTGGTTCTTTCGATTCATTTATTTCAAAAATTACCCCTCCGCCTTCGGCATCTCCCCTAAAAACAGGGGAGGAGTTATGCAGTGGATATTATTTCTTATCCACCATCTCCCGAACCCTACTAATATGCCCTGGAGTAGTTCCGCAACAACCACCAATAATATTTGCACCGGCTGCTATAATTCTTGGAACCATGTCAGCCATTTCATCGGGCGTTTCCGGGAAAACGGTTTCGCCATCCTGGTAAATTGGCATTCCTGCATTTGCATGAACCAAAACCGGAATATCTTTATTCGCTTTGCGAATTTCTTTTACAATACCAATCATATCTGCAATACCATTTCCACAGTTGGCACCAATTAATTCTGCACCAGCATCAATTAAAGTATTTACCATGTCGGTGGGCGCAATTCCCATCATCGAACGAAATTCACCATCAACGGTTTTATCAAAGGTCATTGTACAGAAAACTTCGCAGTTGGTATTTTCTTTTGCCGCTTTTATTGCCAGTCTTGCCTCATCCAAATCTGTCATAGTTTCAATAAGAATTGCATCTACTCCGCCAGCTTCCAATCCCTGAACCTGCATCTTAAAAGCTTCGTACAATTCCTGTTCAGTAACATCACCCATCATCAGAATTTTTCCTGTTGGACCAACCGAACCCAAAACATATTTATCGCCGGCAGCTTTTCTGCTTATTTCAGCAGCTGCTTTGTTTAGCTCAAAAACTTTATCTGCTAAACCATATTTTTCAACTTTAAAAATTGTTCCTCCAAAACTGTTGGTTTCAATCATATCGGCACCGGCATCAATGTAACTTTTAGCTATCGCGTACACATCACTTTCGTGAGAAAGATTCCACTCTTCCGGGCACTCGCCGGGTTGCATTCCTTTTCCTTGCAATAATGTTCCCCATGCACCATCGGACACCAGTGTTTTACCTTGTTTTATTTGGTCAATTATTTTCCCCATGTTATTGAATTAAGGGCTAAAGCCCAGTTCTAGTTCTGAAAAGAAACCCCGGGTTAAAACCCGGGGCAAAATATATCTTCAAAGTTAAATACCTTATGGCAATTCACCAAACTTACAATTCTTTAATCCACTCTTTAACAACTTCCAGAGATGGATGTGTTCCTTCTGATTTCAATTTGTATTTCACAGATACAACGGCTGGCCCTTTTAAAACTCCAAACGCTGCCATTTGAGCTTTGTCGGTAATCACTTTTACCTCAACATCTTTTCCCAACTCAGTGGTTGCTCGTTGAATTTTATTATTCAATTCAATACATTCCTCTTTGTTTTCACCCAAAATAAGTATCTCGCTGCGTTTCGATTTTATTTTTAGCTTAAGCTTCTCGTTCACACGTTTTTGAATGGCAGCTACTAACTCGTTTTTAGGTGGAATTTGGGAAACGAATGCAATTTTTCCATCAATACAAATAGTTGGTATATTCTTCACCATTAACGACGACATAAATGTTACGGCATCCATTTTTTTGATGGCATGCTCGCGCCATTCTACAACACCTTCAAACTGCGGAGCAACTTTTTTTACCGCTTCAACCATGTATTGGCAAGGTGCACAAGATTCAGAATCCAATGTAATAATATCAACAATTACTTTGTCGGACTGTCCGTAATCTTTCATGTTAAAGATTTCAAGCGTACTCTCCTTTTTATCCAAAGCACGAACAATATCTTGTTTGTATGGGTCGTGTACCAATTCAGAAACGGCCTTGATATTAGCGGGTGGTGTATCCATTGGTAAATCGCAGCCGGGCGCAAGAATAAATCCTGTTTTCCCTGCCATATCCAAACATTCCATGGCATTTTCGCGCGAATCGTCCTCATCGCCCATTAACAAAACAACGGTCAGTTTCATATTTCCACCAAAACTGATTCCTTTTTTTAGTGCAATTTCTTTTACAAAATCCAACGGAATATTTTCATCGATAGAAACATTATCAGGCCGGCAATCGCACATCGCTTCAATATTTTGCTGTGCATGTCCACAAACAAAAAATGAACTAAGTTTCCCTTTCTCTCTTACAAATGAGAATATTTCGGTTACATAAGGAGTAACAAAAGTCTCAAAAGTCATTGGGTCAATTTGGCTTGTCATTGGGTCAACAACTGCAATTATATCGCAACCTGCATCCATTAAATATTCAGCCATTTTATTAGCCACTTTTGTACAAAACTCCATCACCTCATGTACTTCATCGGGTGCTTCAAAAAGTTTCATAAAAATATCGGTTCCCATTAAATGAAGAGCCAAAGTGAAAGGTCCGGTGATTAATCCATACAAAGCAATGTCAGGATATTTTTCGCGCAATACTTTTGTGGCTTCCAAAGCAACTGGAATTCTACCATCGCTTATCGAAGGTATTTTTAAATCGGCCAATTTTGTGCCGTTTGCCAATGGATGCGAAATAACTGCCGGCGGATTATGTAGTGCCCATTGCAATTCACATCCCAGTATTTCAGCTTCAATCTGTAAATCGAAAACCACCGGAATTCCATCCGGATTATATTCTTCAATTGCTTTGCTTACTCCTTTGATAACTTCTTCCGAAGATTTTAAATAGGTTTCGGCATCAACTCCTGTTAAAGAACCACCATGAACACCAACGAATGGAACCCACGGAACACGTTCTACTGTTTCCAGTGCAATTGCTTTTTTTATTAATTCTAAACCTTTCATTTTATTGTAATTAGT
>JABMPI010000169.1 GCA_013203755.1 Bacteroidota bacterium | reverse complement strand
ACAAGAACGATATTCTTTGGGCATGGTTTCGCAAGTTTGCCAGCTTTTGCCACCATCAATTGTAAACGAAGCAATATTCTGGTCAAACTCAGGTTTATCATAGGTTCCGCCAACAATAACTCCTTCCAAATTATTTTTAAATGAAATAGAAAATATACCGGATGAAGATTGCCCGCGAACCATTGGAGTTTTAACAACGTCCCACGATTTCCCAAAATCTGTAGAATAAAAAACTCGTGCAGCTTTGCCTCCGCTTGCAATCCATGCTTTTCCCGAAGGTAAATATTCAATACATGTATTTGATGCTGCAAAATTAGCTTCGCCCTCTTCAATATTAGGAATGTCTTCAACCCTCTCCCACCTTTTCCCACCATCTTCAGTTCTAAGAACAAAGAACTTTCCATCAATTGGGTCGCTAACCGCCAGTCCATTTTTATCATCGGCAAATTTTAAACTGTTGAAAAAAAGCCCTTTCGTAGAATCCTGAAAAACCACATCCCAACTCTCTCCACCGTCTTTCGTTTGATAACCAAAAGCCGGACCTGCCACTCCAAAAACCATAGCCCGCTTTTCATCCCAGGCATGAATACTTCGGAAATCGTTCTCTTCGGCTCCAACTATTTGATTTACACTCCAGGTTTCTCCACCGTCCTTCGAGAGTAAAACTGTTCCTTTTGAACCGCTTGCCCAAATTACGTTTTCATCAACCACAAAAAGTCCGCGCAAACTTGCATCGGTATTTGTTTCCAGCTCAGTAAATTGGATTTCATAATTATTACTTGTTTGTGAATGGCATGAAACAATTAGCATAATTACCAATATATAAAGCGTTAATTTTGATTTCATAGCGTACAAAAATTCGTTTAAAAATAAAGATAATGGTAAATACACATTCACCTAATCAATTTGTAATTTAATCCCGTTTCCCAATTCTATAACTCCTCCTTTTTTTACCATTTTGTATATTTTTGCATTATCTAATATTTCTTTTTATTTATATTTTGCACTATCCATAATGGTTTTTTGCATATATTTGTAATTATAGATAATGAATAATGAATAGGTTAAGAAATGTATCGGACAAAAAAATAAGAGAAACTTCGGTTGATTTTATTCGATTTCTATTCAAAAAAATTGATTGGAATAACCGCCTAATTGGAATTAGCGGAGCAAGGGGAGCAGGAAAAACCACTTTGATATTACAATATTTAAAGATTACCTATCAATTCTCGGAAGAAGCTATTTATTTAGAGCTCGATGATTTTTATTTCGCAGAAAACTCGCTATATAGTTTTGCTGAGCAATTTGAAAAAGAGGGCGGAAAAATACTGCTGTTGGATGAAGTTCATAAATACAAGAACTGGTCGCACGACCTGAAAATGATTTATGACAATTTAGTTTCACTAAAAGTTATTTTTACCAGTTCCTCGGCTTTGGAGTTGTATAAAGGCTCGCACGATTTGAGCCGCCGGTTGGTTTCATACAATCTCCCTGGCCTTTCACTCCGAGAATTTGCATCTTTCAAATACAACTATGAATTGCCAAATTTATCCTTAGATCAACTTTTAACCAATTCGCGCGAAATTGGGATGAACCTTCCAAGTGAAATAAAACCCATCAAACTATACAAAGAATACATTCAAAAAGGCTATTATCCATTTTTCAAAGAGAATGAGAATTTATATCACGACAAGTTATTAAACGTGTTAAATGTGATACTGGAGAATGACCTTCCCATTATATTTAACATCGATTTTCAATCTGTAATTAAATTAAAAAAACTAATCTCTATTGTTGCGCGCTTAGTTCCTTATAAACCAAACGTTAAAAAACTGGCAGAGCAAATTGGAGTAACACGCGAAACACTGCTCAGACAACTGTTCTATTTAGAAAAAGCTCAAATTGTTAAGTGGATTGGAAAAGATTCGCATGGAATAAACTACCTTAATAAACCAGAGAAACTTTATCTACAAAACACTAATTTAATTTATGCATTAATGGAAGAAATGGTTAACATTGGGAATGTGCGAGAGACTTTCTTTTTAAATCAGTTAACAGTTAACCACCAGATAACTTACCCCAGCAAAGGTGATTTTTTAATCGACGGCAAATACATTTTTGAGGTGGGAGGAAAAAGCAAATCGCAAAAACAAATTGGAGGGCTCTCCAATGCTTTTATTGTAAAAGATGACATCGAATTTAGCTCTGGAAACATAATCCCAATTTGGATGTTCGGGTTGATGTATTAATAAAAAGCATATTTTTGAATTACAAACAAGAACATTTAAAAATTACTACCGAACAATGGAAAACTTTTCAAATTCAATACTACTCCCGAAAAATTTACCGGTTGTAAAACCTGAAACTTTTAATACACTTGATAAAAAGTATCGAACTATTTTATACATCCGAATTGCTATTGTTCTACTTATTTTAATTGGAGCATTTACCTTATTTTTGATAATCTCGGAAGAAAATACTCCATTGATATTTAAAATAATTGTTAGCTCTATTATACTTATTACAGCAGTTTACTCGATAATAATAACCGTTTTTGGATTCCCTAAAAAAGGTTATTTAGTTCGCGAAAAAGATATCTCGTTTCAAAAAGGCCTGATTACCTACCAATTAATTTCAGTCCCATTTAACCGCATTCAACATGTGGAAGTTAATCAGGGAATTCTGGCAAAAATGTTCAAACTCTCTTCGGTTAAAATATTTACTGCAGGAGGAAACGCAAGCGACCTCTCCATTCTAGGCTTACCCACCGAAGTTGCTCAAAACCTTAAGGCTTTTTTATCTGAAAAAATTAGCGAGCATGAATAGTATTGACATTACAAAACCAACCCGCCAGTCGATAAAAGGATTGGCTTTAATATTTATTCAAGGCTTGCGGCAATCTATTCGAATGTTTTGGCCCATGGTTTTGATCCTGGTTTTTCAAAAAGAAATCTTTGAAAATAAAATGGTTTGGGGAATAATTGGAATTGCAATTTTTATCCTACTAATTATTCATTCAATTCTTTTCTATCTCAATTTCTATTTTTACGTCACCAACGGAGAATTCATTTTAAAAAAGGGCTACCTCCGCAAAAAGATTTTAACTATTCCGCTAGACAGGATTCAAAGTGTAAATACCAAACAAAATCTCCTTCAGCAACTATTAAATGTTGTAACTCTCGAAATAGATACGGCAGGAACAGTTGGAAAAGAATTAAAAATTCATGCGCTTGAAAAACCATTTGCCACCGAATTACAAAATCAGTTGCGTTCCGGAAAAGCAAAAAAATTGGCAGGTGAAACAGACACACAAGTTGAAATAAATGATGTTACCGAAAAACTAATTTTAAAGCTCACTCCCATAGATTTGTTGAAAATTGGAATTAGCCAAAATCATCTACGTACAGGTTTAATTATTTTGGCATTTGGTTTTCAAATCTTTCAGAAAATTCAAGATATTTATGAAGAAAAAGCAGAAGAATATTCCAGTGAATTAGTCAATTATATGTCGAACTCCAACTGGGCTTTACTCATTTTTCTAATTATTTTCTTTCTAATAATCTCAATTCTTTACTCACTTGTAAGCACTGCCATTAAATATTTCGACTTTAAATTACTAAAAAAAGAGGATGCTTATCGTGTTGAATCCGGACTGGTAAACAAACGAAATGTTATAATTCCACTCAACAAAGTTCAGGAATTAAACTGGGAAACCGGTCCAATAAAAAAGCAGTTTGGCATTTACAATCTGGTTTTTAAACAAGCGGTAAGCGGGCAAAACAGGCGACAGCAATTAGTTGATGCTCCGGGTTGTTTAACTGAACATCTTGAATTGCTAAAAAACGATTTGTTTGGGAAAGATGAACTTTCTGAGATGCCTAAAATTCATTCAGACCGTTACTATTTCAGAAGATTATGGATTTTGTATGGCTGGATTCCGGTTATTCTGGCTACACCATTTTTATTTTCAAATTGGCGTTTCTGGATTGGCGTTTTTGTATGGTTAATTATTTCGGGAGCTTACGGTTTTCTTATTCTGAATAAACGGTATTTCAGAATAAACGGCAAACAAATAAGAATTTCGAAGGGTGCTATTTCGCATAAATGGAAACAGATGGAATTATTTAAAATTCAGGCGGTTGAATTTCGACAAACCATTTTTCAAAAAAGAAGGTCGCTGGCAAGTTTGCATTTAATGAATGCTTCCGGCACGATGACGATTCCGTACATCAACGAATTGATGGCAAAACAGATTTACGATTATTTGTTGTATCACACTGAGATTTCGGAAAAAAGATGGATGTAGTTTGATTTTATTAAAATTTATT
>JABMPI010000168.1 GCA_013203755.1 Bacteroidota bacterium | reverse complement strand
CATACCTCGTCCGATGAGAACCGTTCAGTGAATTTTAAGAGCTCCTCTCCATTGAAAATATCCATATCTATCATTATTTCAAGCAAATATAATATTAATTAAGTAAACACCTCAATTTAATTATTACAATAATAAAGCCCGTAAAAGAACTTCTTCAGGTTATCTGAAAAACTTCCAATACGGGCTTTGATAAATATTTTTCTGACTCTAATTCCTCTTTCTCTCATTCAAAAAATCAGAAATATCGTCGCTTAAATTTTTCAATTCATCAATAAAAAGAGAATTATCGTTGCGGTTTTGCAGTTCTGTATTGCTTAATGCAATCTGAAAAGCTGTCATCGCCAAAATATCCTGAGATTCCTGGTTACGAAACGTTTTTCTAAATTTAGTAACTGTTTCGTTTACCATTTTTGCAGCCATTCGGTATCTCTCTTCATCTGAACGATTGATGTTCAACGGAAAAATCCGTCCGTCAATCTTAATATTTATGCTTAATCTCTTTTTCTCGTCTGCCATTACCTGTTTAGTAATGCGATACATTTATCAATTTCCCGTACCAATCTATTTATTTTCTGTTTAGCTTCCCGGTTTTCATCAACACCAGATAAAAGGTGGGTTGCTATTTTCAGTTGCTCATTTTTTCGACTCAATTCCGATTTATCCTTCTCTAATAATTCTATTTCCAACTTTAAATCTAACACTTTATTCTCAAGCAATTTTGTCTCATTTTCAAGATTCCTAAATTCCTGAAACAACCGCTGTGTATTAGCTTTTAAATCGTTAAGAAGTAAGTTATCTTCTTCAGTCATTTTAGCTGCATTTCAAAGACAAAGTTAATATTTTTACCCTATTGTAAAAGGGTTTCGAAATTATTGGAAAGATATTTTGCTAACACTGCCCTGTTAAGTGTAACGGAAAAGATTAAATTTGCACTCTTTGCGACGATTTAAGGTTTGTTTTATGAGAAAAATTCTGTTGCTCTTTGCACTTTTTAGTTCTGTAATTGTTTTTGGACAAAACAAGTATTACTCTGCACCCGTTAAAATTCCAATGTTACTAAGTGGGAATTTTGCTGAATTAAGAAGCAACCATTTCCATTCGGGCATCGACATTAAAACACAGGGTGTTACAGGGATTACTGTTCACTCTGCTGCAGATGGATTTGTATGTAGAATTGCCGTGTCGCCAACTGGTTATGGAAATGTTTTATACGTAAACCACCCCAATGGAACGACAACTGTTTACGGACATTTAAATAATTTTAGAGACGATATTGCAAAGTATGTAAAGGAAAATCAATACCTCCAAAAATTGTTTAAAGTTGACTTACAGGTTTTACCTGGCAAATTTCCTGTAAAAAAAGATGAAATAATTGCAAAGAGCGGAGACTCAGGCAGTTCAGGTGGTCCGCATCTACATTTCGAAATCAGAGACAACCAATCGGAAAAACCACTTAATCCTTTAAAATATGGTTTTGACATCAAAGATAAAATCCCTCCAAAGGTAAGGTCATTGATGATTGTGCCACTTTCCGAAACCTCGCATGTAAAACAAGATACCAGAAAAAGAAGATTCCAAATCGTTTTTTATGACGGCAAATACCACATAGAAAACAATCCGGTTGTTCCTGTTTATGGTGAAATTGGTTTTGCCATTGAAGTCAACGACTACCTCGACAATGCATATAATAAATGTGGTATTTATTCTCTTCAACTAACGGTGGATGACGAATTGTATTTTTCGCATCAACTCGATCAATTTTCTTTTGATGAAAGTCGTTACATTAACAGTCATATCGATTACGAAACCTATATCGACTTAAACCGAAGGTTTCAAAAAACATGGGTTGAACCTGGAAATAAATTAAGTACCTATAATTTTTTGAAAGAAAACGGGAGTTTTAAAGCTACTGGCAATGGAATTCATAAAATTCAAATTCAGTTAAAAGATACTTATGGCAATACTTCAACGCTTGAATTTCGAGTTAAAAACCAACCTTCGGAGATTGTAAAAACCTCAAAAATGTTTCTTGAAAAATTCAACTACAAAACGGATAACAAATTTAAAACCAACGACATTGAGCTAAATATCCCGGAAGGAGCAATGTACAGCGACCTTAATTTTGAATACAAAACAATGCCAGTTTCACCTGGTTATTATTCTGAAATTCATGTCGTTCACAAAAACACAGTTCCTTTGCATAAAAATGCGAGCATTAGAATTAAACCCAAAAATTTACCTGAATATTTACAGTCAAAAGCTCTACTGGTAAACATTGACGATAAAACCGGAAATATCTGGTCTGCCGGAGGTAATTTCGATAAAGGATGGATAACTACGACTATCCGTTTATTTGGACATTACGCAGTTAAAATTGACACCATTTCGCCAAGCATAAAACCTCTAAGTATTAAAACCAACAATACCTTGACGGAAGCAAACCGAATCCGATTTAAGATTTCGGATGATTTGGCAGGAATAGAAAAGATTGAAGGACTTTTAGACGGGAAATGGGCGTTGTTTGAATACGATGCAAAAAACAATTTGATTACACACAAATTTGACAAAAAACGATTTGAGTTTAATAAAAACCATCATTTAGTATTAACCGTTTCAGACTACAAAAACAATATTACAACTTATGAAGCTACTTTCTGGAAATAGAGAGATGTTAGAAGTGGGAAGACCGAAGTTTCTTTACTAATAACGTTACAGTCTTCAGTACAAAAATATTCAACCAAGGAATGGAAATAAATATGACTAAAAAACAAGATAATAATCAAAAATCCATCAAAGTAATTGGGGTAATGTCGGGAACTTCTTTAGACGGCCTTGACCTGGCCGCTGTTGAATTCACCTTTCAAAACGAAAAATGGGATTTCAATATAATAGCCGCTAAAACAGTTTCTTATTCAGAAAATTGGTTTAAGAAGCTTAATGACGCTCCTTCTTTTTCGGGTAAAAAGTTAATTGAACTTCATTCTGAATATGGTAACTTTATTGGAATAAAAATTAACGAATTCAATAAAGAAACTGGTTTTGAACCCGATTTAATTGCATCGCACGGCCACACGGTTTTTCATCAACCCGAGAAGCACTTTACATTTCAGGTTGGGAATGGATCTGAAATTGCGGCAGTGACAAAAATAACAACCGTTGCCGATTTTAGAACGGGAGACGTTGCTTTGGGTGGACAAGGTGCGCCACTTGTCCCGGTTGGCGACAAATTTTTATTCAGCGATTTTGAATATTGTTTGAATTTAGGTGGATTTGCCAATGTATCTTTCGAAAAAGAGAACCAACGAATTGCTTACGACAATTGTCCGGTTAATTTTACTTTGAATCATTTTGCTGAAAAACAGGGATTTCCTTACGATAAAAATGGAGAGTTGGGAAGGCAAGGAAAACTAAACAAAATTCTACTGGAAGAATTAAACAATCTCGATTATTACCAGCAAAAACCTCCAAAGTCGTTGGGCCGCGAATGGATGGAAGAAACGTTTTTTCCTGTTCTGGAGAAATATAATATTTCGGATTTAGATAAAATGCGAACCCTTTACGAACACGTTGCAATTCAAATTGCAAAAATCAGTTCCGCCAACAGCAATTTATTGATAACCGGAGGAGGAGCATTTAACACCTTTTTAATCGAACGAATAAAACAGCAATCAATATTAAATGTTGTAATTCCAGAGCCTGAAATTGTTAATTATAAGGAAGCGCTAATATTTGCATTTTTAGGTGTTTTACGCATTCATAATAGAATCAACTGCTACGCTTCTGTAACAGGTGCTACAAAAGACAGTTCGTGTGGAATTATTTTTTCGACCTAAAAACAAAAACGCGATTTTAATCATTCCTTAAAGTTTCCAATTGAAGTAATTTGAGCCCCAATTACAAGACAATTACTATGAAATTTAATCCTGCACAAGCCATTCAAGATTTGCAACAGTTTGGCGAATTTGGTGGTGTAAATCCATCAATTACCGACTCATCTACTTACACTTTTCTGGAAGGCGAAACCATGGAAGAGACTTTTTTGGGTCAAATGGAAGGTTGTTTTCTTTATTCTCGCCACTGGAATCCCAGCAACAAATACCTCGCCGATGCTTTGGCAGCTATGGAAAACACAGAATCGGCCTGGATTACTGCTTCAGGGATGGCAGCAATTACCTGTTCTTTACTGCAACTTTGCAGTTCCGGCGACCATATTATTACAAGTGTAACTACATACGGTGGCACTTACGCATTCTTGAAAAACTGGCTGCCCAAATACAACATTCAAGTTTCGTTTGTTGACATCACCAGTCTTGAGCAAGTTCGAAAAGCGATGCAGCCCAACACAAAAGTTATTTATACCGAAAGTGTTACCAATCCGCTTTTACAGGTTTCAAATATTCCCGAACTGGCAAAAATTGCTCACGCAGCAAATGCAAAATTAATGGTTGACAATACTTTCACACCAATGATTATTTCGCCCAAAATACTCGGCGCTGATTTGGTAGTTTACAGCATGACCAAATTCATAAACGGCAAAAACGATTGTGTGGCGGGAGCAATTTGTGGCTCTAATGAGTTTGTTAACCAACTCTCGAATGTAAACGACGGAACAGCAATGTTACTGGGACCGGTGCTCGACCCGCTGCGTTCTTCAAGTATTTTGAAAAACCTGAATACATTGCACATCCGAATGAAACAGCACAGTAAAAACGCTCAATTTCTTGCTGAAAATCTGGAAAAAGCTGAATTAAAAGTAATTTACCCCGGGTTAAAAAATCATCCTCAAAATGAATTACATAAAAAACTAATGAATAGCGATTTCGGATTTGGTGGCATGCTTGCTCTTGATTTTGAAACCGAAGAAAAGGCCAATAAAATAATGCAAAAAATGCAGGAAGCAGGAGTTGGCTATCTGGCAGTTTCATTGGGATATTTCAAAACACTGTTTAGTTGTTCCGGGCACAGTACCTCTTCCGAAATCCCTTTGGATGTTCAAAAGGAGATGGGACTTTCAGAAGGGTTGGTGCGCTTCTCTGTAGGATTAGATAGCAATATTGAAGATACCTTTCAACGAATTACAAGCTGTCTTTGATTTAAAAATACGACTTTCCATTTTCCCTAAGGATTCCATCTTTCTATTCACAGTTGAGAGAGATGGAATCCCTTTTTCACAAGCGATAAAAGTCATAAACTCATATTCTGAATATTACTATCTTTGCTTCCTTCGAAAAAAATAAAATTACAAAATAGAATGAAAAAGATTTCAACGATTGGAGTACTCGTATTTGTATTCCTGATGACAAATTATCAGATTTCAAATGGGTGTACCAATTTTTTGGTTACAAAAGGAGCATCGATTGACGGTTCAACAATGATTACTTACGCTGCCGATTCGCACACTTTGTATGGCGAATTGTATTTTCAACCGGCACAAGACCACCCTGCAGGAACAATGCGAGACATTTACGAATGGGACACCGGGAAATTTCTTGGAAAAATTCCACAACCTACACACACCTACAGTGTAATAGGAAATATGAATGAATTTCAGTTGGCCATTGGAGAAACTACTTATGGCGGAAGAAGTGAATTAGGTAGCCAAAAAGGTGCAATTATGGATTACGGCAGTCTAATTTATGTTACACTTCAACGCGCAAAAACAGCTCGTGAAGCGATAAAAGTGATGACCGGGTTAGTAGAAGAATTTGGCTATTACAGTTCTGGCGAATCTTTTTCCATTGCAGATTCGGAAGAAGTTTGGATTCTGGAATTAATTGGAAAAGGCGAAGGTGAAAAAGGTGCTGTTTGGGTGGCTGTTAAAGTTCCTGATGGATACATTAGCGGACATGCCAACCAGGCTAGGATTACTACTTTTCCGTTGAATGATTCAGACAATTGTATTTATGCAAAAGATGTAATCACGTTTGCACAAAACAAAGGATGGTACAAAGGCGAAGCTAAAGATTTTAGTTTTTCGGATGTTTATGCTCCGGTTGATTTTGGTGGAGCACGTTTTTGCGATGCACGTGTTTGGGCAGGGTTCAATAAAGTAACCAGCGGAATGGATGAATTTACAGCCTATGCAATGGGGAAAGTTGAACATGGCGGAGAGAACAACTTTCCAACCAACCGCATGCCCTTGTGGATTAAACCTGACAAAAAAGTTTCTGTTCAGGATGTAATGGGAATGATGCGCGACCACTTTGAAGGAACTGAATTGGATATGACAAAAGATGTGGGTGCGGGTCCGTACGGGCTTCCTTATCGCTGGCGCGGATTAACCTGGAAAGTTGATTCTGTGGAATATTGCAACGAACGTGCAATTTCAACACAACAGACCGGATTTTCGTTTGTGGCACAGTGTCGTAATTGGCTGCCCGATGCAATTGGTGGAATACTTTGGTTTGGTGTAGACGATGCTTCCAGCACATGTTATGTACCAATGTATTGCGGAATTACAGAGATTCCAGAGTGTTTTACAGTAGGAAACGGCGACATGATAACCTTCAGCGAAACAGCTGCTTTTTGGACTTTTAATCAGGTAACCAACTTTGCTTATTCGCGCTACAACGATATGATTAAAGATGTTCAGGTTGTTCAGAATGAGTTGGAGAATAAATTTGTTTCTTATGTTCCGGTAATCGACAAAGCTGCTGAAACGCTTTATAATACCGTTAATGAAACTCAAGCCAGAAAATTTATTACGGAATATTCGGTAAACGAAGCCAATAATATGACAGCCCGCTGGAAACAATTAGGTCAATACCTTTTAGTGAAATATTTGGATGGCAACATAAAACGCGAAAAAGATGGCAAATTTGAACGTACAGAATTTGGCATGCCGCCATCACCTATTTTTGCCGGCTACCCTGCCTGGTGGTACAAAGCCATTGTACACAGTACCGGTGAGCATTTAAAAGTTATTGGAGAGAGTCATTAGAACTAAGTATGTAGTATGAATAAAAAGTAGTAAGTAGAGAAAATAAATTCTTTATTTATATCAAATACCCCTTAAAAATAGTTGTCAGAAAGGGATTTAATGTGAATAACACCAAGTTTTAAGCCGATAATTACGATTAATAGTAAGTACAATATTGTTTTAACTGAAAATCAATTGAATAAATGAACTTTGATGGCATTTTTAGTTTGGCAAAAAGAAAATTTTATTACTTTTGCCCCCCGATTTATGCAATCTCTTATCCGTCGGGTGACTGATAATATTGCCAACTATTAAAAATTATTTGAAATGGATTTAATACAATTTGTAGATCAAGAATTCGCAGCTGAAACAGCAGAACTGCCAAAATTTGGAGCAGGCGACACAGTAACAGTAAGTTACAAAATTAGAGAGGGAAGCAAAGAGAGGATTCAGAACTACCGTGGAGTAGTTATCCAAGTTCGCGGAAGAGAAAAAACCAAAACTTTTACAGTTCGTAAAATGTCTGGAAACATTGGAGTAGAAAGAATTTTCCCATTGTACTCACCATTTATCGACAAAATTGAAGTTAACAAACATGGTAAAGTCCGCAGGAAAAGAATATTCTACTTGCGTGAGTTAACTGGTAAAAAAGCCCGTATCAAAGAAAAAAGATACTAAACGATTATACATCTTATATAAAAAGGTCTCTTTTCAGAGATCTTTTTTTTGTGCAAAAACAAACAAAATACAACAACATCTTATTAAGTGAAAGGTTTTAAATAACTTCCCCATTCTGACTTGTTCTTTTTCCCTTTCTCTTCATTAAAATTTTGAACCGT
>JABMPI010000021.1 GCA_013203755.1 Bacteroidota bacterium | reverse complement strand
GAAGTCACCTGCTGAATAACTAAAAACAATTTTGCAGGAATATTCTCCAATACATTCAAAAGAAAATCCCAATATTTTTGAACCGTTGCGAGGTTGACTTTTTCATCGGGAGAATGTGGATATTTAATTGTAGGCCCAATGGAAATCATATCCCATTTTGTATAAGTAGAGCCTAAAATACCACACTCTAAACCAGCATGCATTGCCAACAATTCCGGAACTTTACCAAATTGTTTTTCATATAAATTTTTCATCACCTCCAAAATCTCCGACTCAACATCTGGTTGCCATCCCGGATAACTTCCTTCCAAAACAACTGAAGCTCCTGCCAATTTAAAATTAGATTCCAATCTGGAAGCAGCTGCTAATTTTGCCGATTCAGAAAAACTCCTGACCAAACAACTTACTTCAATGGTTTTCTTTCCGGTTTCAACAATAGCTAAATTAGAAGATGTTTCAACAGTGCCCGGCATTGTGTCACTCATTCGAACCACATCGTTAGGGGCAGCCCAAACTGCATTGGTTAGGTTCTTTTGCAAGGACTTCTCCATTATTTTATTTCGCATTTCAGCCGGTTCAACTTCAATCGCTAAATTAGGTTCAACATTGGCCAACTCAGCTTTTACTGTTTCAGCAATGGTTTCAACCAACGATACAAAAGATTCGGCTTCTTTAGATTTTACCACTACCAATCCAAATGCTTCTCGCGGAATAGCGTTACGTAAACTTCCTCCCTTAATATCAGCAAGACTAACCGTAAATTCTTTATTTAACTCTTTTAGCAGCCTGAAAAATATTTTGTTGGCATTGCCTCTTCCCAAATGAATATCAACACCCGAATGACCTCCTTTTAAACCCGTTATTTTCAGATTAAAAGCAGACGTTTTTTTAGGAATCTTTTTTGATAGTTTCTTTTTGAAAGTAGCAACTACATCAATTCCTCCAGCACAACCAATACTGAATGTTCCTTCGTCCTCGGTATCTGTATTTAAAAGAATATCACCTTGCAAAATACCATCTTTTAAACCTTTTGCACCATCCATTCCGGTCTCTTCGGTAGCGGTTAAAAGGACTTCTACCGGTCCGTGTTTAATTGTGGTTGAAGCCAGCACTGCCAATGCCGATGAAACACCAATTCCATTATCGGCACCCAAAGTAGTACCATTTGCGGTTACCCAGTCGCCATCTACAAAAGCTTCAATTGGGTCGGTTACAAAATCGTGTTCTTTGTCGCTGTTTTTTTGTGGAACCATATCCAGGTGACCTTGAAAAATTACACCTTTCATATTTTCCATTCCTGCCGTTGCAGGTTTACGGATAATTACATTTCCAATTTCATCCTTAATAGTTTCTAAACCTAAACTTTCTCCAAAATTTACCGCCCAATCCTGAATTTTATCTTCATGATTTGAAGGACGGGGAATTTGTAACATCTGGTCGAAAATACTCCAAACTTCTTTTGGTTGAATATCTTTAATTTTTGTCATTCTAATATTTTTGTCGAAAGTCGGAGTAACCCTTCTGTCCTGCGGACATCTCCCCTAAAAGGGAGAATTGAAGAATAAAGACCGAAGTCCGAAGTTTAAAATTTTCATGTGGCGATAAAAATAAGGAAAATAACAGGGTATAAAAATGACAGCATAAAAAAGGGCAATTTCAACAAGTGCCCAATCTATTTATTATCTTTTATAAATCGATTTTATTGCTCCGGTCTCGATGTGATATTGTACCATAAAACCGCCATAAACAACATCTTCCGGTAAGGGTGCCACTATTCCAAATTGCGCAATTGGCAATCGTGCAGATGCAATTATATTTAGCTCATTAATAATATTAACCGTTGCCATTCCCGGCATTCTGTAATATAATCCACTTTTACCTGCCAATGGATTTTCAGACTTGCTTAATTCAGTGTACTTATTAATCAGGTTTTTATCTACTTCAAATTCAACCATCACCGGTTTTCCTGAAAGATCGGATGCTGACACAACTCCATTTTCCTCCGAAATCCGAAATATAACTTCACCTTTCCCCGATGCTTTTACAGGAATATAGCTAAAACTGAAAATATCTTTCTTTTGAGTTGTTCGTCCCACAAACAAACTAAGATAATTTTTTTCAATCTTTTTTAGTTCATCTAAACTTGCTTTATACGCCTCTCCATCAGGATGAAATTCGTCTAACCTTCCTGCAGCCATATCGTAACAGTTCAAACGTGTATCCAAAATACGCTGGGCTGCTTCGGCTGCCTTTTGTTCGGCACCAACACGCACAGGTTGAAACCCATTGGTTGAATCGCCCTGAATATAAAATGGAGTGTCGGTAAAATAATCAAACGAAAAATCCTCAAACTCATCAGGAATTTGAACTACTTTATTGGTTTTTAAAACCGTTGCCAGTGGTGTTACATTGGCTATATTTATTCCCGAAATTCGTCCATCCGAAGTCAAATTAAGCATCGACGAAGCATCGCCCATTGCTTTATAAACCTGCTCTGGATCCGGTTCCGAGAACGATTCAATTCTTATTTCTGAAATTGTCCATTTAGATACAGACCGTGTTTTGATATTTTTTAAACCCAATAATTGTTCGGCATATCCAGCATACGGACCCGGCTCAAACATCTCTTTTGTTGCCCTCACATAAACCCTCAAACCTGTTCGAGGTAAAGAGTAAGTAATACCTTCAACGTACGTTGGCACAACCTCAACTTGTTCGTCGTTTTTTTTACGTTGACCAAAAACCGGGAGTACAATTATTAATCCTATTATAATTGCTAAGTACTTCATTGTATTATTCTTTATATTTTGAACCCAAAAATATTAAAATTATTTTGTTGAATCGTTTTTTAGTGAGAGAAATGCTTGTCCAAGGAAATTGATTAGGTCTGTTGCGGTGAGTGAAAATTCTGATTTTTCAACACTAACCAAATCTCCGGCTTTTCCGTGCAAATACACACCGCACACCGCAGCACTTTCAGACGATAAGCCTTGCGTCAACAAACCAAGAATTATTCCTGTTAAAACATCACCGCTACCCGCAGTTGCCATACCCGGATTTCCTGTAGAATTGAAAAAAACTTTTCCTTCGGGAGTTGAAACTGATGTAAAAGCACCTTTTAAAACCACAACTACTTTATATTTTTCTGAAAACTGAATTTGCTTTTGAACGCTTTCATATGAATTTTTAGTTTCTCCAACTAAGCGTTTAAACTCTCCAGGATGCGGAGTTAAAATGGAATTCACAGGCAATTTATTTAACCAATCCCTATTTTCAGAAAGAATATTTAAAGCGTCGGCATCTAAAACCATCGGTACTTTCGATTTCTCTAAAATAGAACAAAGTGCACGGCAAGAGTTTTGTTTTTGATCGAGACCAGGACCAATCCCAATGGCAGAGAATGGAGATAAATCAGGAAATTCAGTAAACATGGAATCGTGTTGGTCTACACTTACCATTGCTTCTGGCACAGCTGTTTGAATAACTATATACCCCATTCTTGGAACATGAGAAGTCAACAAGCCAACTCCCGACCGCAAACAAGCTTTTGAAGCTAACACTGCAGCTCCCATTTTTCCATAAGAACCTGAAATTAGCAATGCATGACCGAAGATTCCTTTGTGCGAAAATCGAGACCGATTAGGTATTCGGATTATTATTTCCTCTTTTTCAATAAAAAAATATTTTGAAGAAGTTTTAGCTATTCCTCCAGAATGTAATCCAATTGGTAAAACTGTCCAATTTCCAACAAACCCCTCGTTTTCGGTAAACAAAAAGCTCATTTTGGGGAATTGAAAAGTGAGTGTGAAATCTGCGCGAATAATAGTTGCTATATTATTGTTCGAGTTATCTTCTCCCATTAATCCACTGGGAATATCAATAGAAACCAAAATATTAGGGAGTTGATTTATTTTCTGTACTAATCCGGCAGGAAAATCTTCAAGCCGCCGCGTTAATCCGGAGCCAAATAGTCCATCTAAAATAATATCGGTTGGTTGAATATCAGGAAATTCTCTCAAACTATTTATGTTTAAAAGTTTTACATCCTCCTGCTCTACCAAACGCTGCCAATTAATTGCCGGAGAACCTTTCAACTCTTTTCCAAAACTGAACAAATAAACTTCGCACAAATAATCTAAATCAGCCATTTGCCGGGCAACGGCCAGAGCGTCTCCCCCATTATTCCCAGGGCCTGCAAAAAATATCAATTTCTGCTCGCTTGTGAAACGTTTTACCAACCATTGGGTAATTTGCAACGATGCGCGTTCCATTAAATCAATATCAGAAATGGGTTCATTTTCGACCGTGAATTTATCAAGTTCTGCAATTTGTGAAGTTTTAAAAAGTTTCATATTTACGATATCAATTAATATCTAAAATTAAGAAGAAATATTTTGATGTTTGAATTCATTCAATATAAATGTGTTTTAATCTTAATTAAAGAGATGATTTTTACCCTGTTTTCCAAAAGAATAAAAATGCTACATTTGTTTTTCAAAAAAACCAGTTACATATAAAAATATGACAAAAGATAAGGATACTTCGTTCTTCGGACACCCCATGGGTTTGTCAACCCTTTTCGCCACCGAAATGTGGGAACGTTTTAGCTACTACGGAATGCGAGCTTTACTTGTTCTTTTTTTAACTGCTGAGTTTGCTTCAGGTGGTTTTGGAATGGATAGAGAACAGGCCTTTACCATTTATGGCATTTTTACTGGGTTAGTATATGTAACACCAATGTTGGGTGGAATTTTGGCCGATAAAATATTAGGGCAACGTATGACCATTTATATCGGTGGATTAACGATGGCCGTTGGTCAATTTATGTTATCTGCAAGTGCAATGCAGGGCGATAATCTTGCCTCAAGAGAATTTTGGTTTTTTGCTGGCCTTGGAGTACTCATACTTGGTAATGGATTCTTTAAACCGAATATTTCAACCATGGTTGGCGATTTATACGACAACAATGATCCACGAAAAGATGGTGGTTTTACTATTTTTTACATGGGTATTAATCTGGGGGCATTCATATCTCCATTTGTTGCTGGTTATTTGGGTGAAAAGATTAGCTGGGAATTTGGATATCTCTCCGCAGGGTTAGGAATGCTAATTGGCGTTATTTGGTTTATCGTCCGATCAGAGAAAACACTAGGTCATATCGGACTTCCTCCGAAAACTAAAATGGAACGTACACGATTATATCGTACTGAGTGGATAAAAATTATAACTTATGTATTTGTTTTGGTTTTTGGAGTAATTGGATTCATGAAAGGGTGGGCTACATTATCCGAAGGGGCAAAAAGTTTTATTCCTAAATTTGTTGGAATTGTTGGTGGCCTATATCTGGTGGTTTCTATAATTAGAGGCACCGATGGAAAAGACCAATGGAGTCGTGTTGCGGTTATTCTGGTATTGGCTTTCTTTAATATTTTCTTTTGGATCGGATTTGAACAGGCAGGAACAACATTTAACTTATTTGCTGCTGATAATACCAACCGAATGATTGGAAGCTTTGAAATCCCTGCTTCCTGGTTTCAATCGATCAATGCCATATTTATCGTTGTTTTTGCTCCACTATTTTCAATATTGTGGCTAAAACTAAGCAAATATAAACTAGATCCTAAAACACCGTTTAAGTTTGCATGGGGTATGCTTTTATTAGCAATCGGAGCTGCAGTAATGGGATTAGCAGATAGTGTTTCAAATGGTGGCAATTCATTGGTTCTTGTTTCGCCATTATGGTTAACTCTGGTTTATCTTATTTTCACAATGGGAGAACTTTGTATTTCACCTATCGGTCTTTCGATGATTACAAAACTTGCTCCACCTAAATTAGTTTCTACACTTATGGGGGTTTGGATGTTTTCATTTGCTGCTGGTAATTATGGAGCATCTCAAATGGAGAAACTGTCTAAAACGTTGGAAGAATCCATCGGACAGCCAGTACCTGTTTTCTGGTTTGTTGCTGCCATAACAGGAGTTGCTTCCATTTTAATATTGATTCTTTCTCCCTGGTTAAGTAAGATGATGAAAGGGATTAGATAAAATTGAAAATATTAATCAAATAAAATTTAGTCGTCGCCCTACTTAGAGTCAAAAAGAATACAAGATTTTATTTGATTAATCCTTTTTACAATTTCAACCACTAAACTATTCATATAGATTCAGCTTCAAAATAAGGAAAAGCAATACATAACTTTAAACATTTTCTGAAAATAAAAAGTTAAATAGAGAATATTTATTAATACTATTTAAACTGCATTTAATAAAAATCCAACTCCAACTGTATTTCATTTAATCGTTTGAACCTGACCTTTATCCACTTTAATAAACCCAAAAGATTTTTATATTTGCCCCATTCGGAAAAATAACAAACATTAATTTTAAAAATATATTCTATGCTAAAAGCACATCCAAGGGGACTGATGGTTTTATTTTTCACTGAAATGTGGGAGCGGTTTGGTTACTACTTGTTACTCGGAATCTTCACCCTTTATATGATTGCACCCGAAACAGCAAAATTTGCAGGCAAAGGAATGAGCAATATGGAAGCCGCCGATATTTATGGCACTTTTCTGGCCTTGGTTTATCTAACCCCATTTATTGGAGGGCTAATTGCCGACCGTTTTATCGGATACCGAAAGTCGATTTATATAGGTGGGGTTTTAATGGCTGCCGGTTATATTGGGCTAGCTATTCCGGATAGTATGCTTGCTTTTTACCTTTCGTTATTGTTAATAATATTAGGAAACGGAATGTTTAAACCCAACGTTTCGGTGTTGCTGGGTAAATTGTATGAGCGACCCGAATATGAACATTTAAAAGATTCTGGCTATAATATTTTTTACATGGGAATTAACTTCGGAGCGTTTGTTTGCAATTTTGTTGCCGCCTGGCTACGATTAACTTACGGCTGGGGCTGGGCATTTGCAGCCGCTGGAATAGGCATGTTGGTTGGAGTTGTGTGGTTTGCATTTGGAACAGTGAGATTTCCAGAAATTAAAGAGGCTGATAAAATTTCACCAAAACGCGAAGGCGACCAGTCGATGGGAAGAATTTTTGCAGTTTTGTTGATACCTGCATTTACTGCAGCAGCAATCGGATGGCTCATTCCTGGTAATATTTTTGGATCCGACTCAAACGATGCTTTCATATTTTTCACTATTCCCGTATTGCTATTTTTCTTTAATACTTGGCGCATGGCAGCAAAAAAAGAAAAAGCTCCTATTGCTGCACTACTTTCAATTTTCGGAATTGTAATTATTTTTTGGGCTGTTTTTCACCAAAATGGCTCGGCACTTACTTACTGGGCAAAAAACAATACCAACCGTGAATTGGGACCAAAAATGGAAAAAGTAATCAATACAATTGCTAGTACAGAAGAGGTTTCTACAGTTCCGCGCGAGCGAAAAATTATTGGATTACATGGCGAAGATTTAGGTACAAAAATGGCTGGTAATTACTATTTCGACAACTTCTCAGAAGAACTCCCAAAAGGCAATTTAAATGGCAAACCAAAAGATTTAACCAACGATGAGTGGGCAAAGATACAAACCGAAGCAGATGCCAGTCATGGAAAATTAAAACTTTGGCCAACCGAATTACAAGCATCTATTAATCCGTTTTTTGTTATTATTCTCACACCTTTATTAGTGGCTTTTTTCAACTTTTTGGGAAGAAGAAAAAAAGAGCCCTCAACACCCGGCAAAATTGCCTGGGGAATGTTAATATCGGCACTTTCGTGGTTAGTCATGGTTATTGCCGCAGTAGTTTCGAGCAATGGTATGGATAAAGCATCGGTGGCTTGGTTATTTGGTGTTTACGGCGTAATTACTATTGGCGAGTTGTGTTTAAGCCCAATGGGATTGTCGCTCGTGTCGAAACTGGCGCCAAAACGAATTGCCGCTTTAATGATGGGCGGTTGGTTTTTGGCTACCGCAATTGGCAATAAATTGTCGGGGGTGCTTTCTGGCATGTGGGATTTATTTGAAAAGAAATCAAATTATTTTTTAACCAACGCTGTATTAACTTTCGCTGCTTTTGCAATAATACTTGCACTGCTTCCGTGGCTAAAAAGAGTTTACAACGAGAATGTAGGAACTGAAAAGTAGTTTTTTCTTACAAAAAACATTTCTTAAATTTTGGCATAAATATATTGCCGTTTTTCTCACATATTCCCTTAATTCGGCATTTATATTTGCTGTTTTGAAAAAGCTGGAAGCAACTACAAATGATGCTTAATCTATTCTAAAACATTTATAAAAAAATAGGCTGCCAATAACGGGCAGCCTATTTTTTTATATCAATTTCACTCTTTATTTTAATCCAAAAGCGTTAAACAATATATGCAGCATCGAAAACAATACGATTAAAATCAGAAAAAAAACAGCTGCAATCATTGCTTGCTTTGTTATTCTATTCCTTTTTTGAAGTTCCAAAAGCTGGGCAATTTTTCCCATTTTAATTTCAACCTTTTTTAAAGCAAAATTATCTTTTATAATATAATCGAATGCACCATATTTGATCGTATTTATGGCCACATCCATATTTTCGTTAGCGGTTAAAAAAATAAACTCAGTATTTTTACTGTGTTTTTTAACGTTTTGCAAAACTTCAATTCCAGTCGAATCCTCTAAATGATAATCCTGAATTACAATATCAGGAGATTCACCATTAGCAACTCTTTTTACACATTCTTTGCCCGAATGAAATGAAGTCACATTCTTGTAATCTTGCTTTTTTAAATATTCACACACCAAACGGTTGTAAATCTTATTATCCTCTACAACGTAAATTAACAAACTCTTTTTTGCGTCCATCTGCCGAAATTTAATAATTTAATCCCTGCCATAAAACTACTGTTTTTATGAATTCATAAAACATTTAAATTAAAATTTAAACTGACTATAAATTACTGAAAGAAACAGTGCATAAAATTGTCACTTGCTATTATTCAAAATATCCTTTTCGCTCATAAATATATTCAAAAAGTACGAAACAACGAGTAAAGTTGCATTACCTAAACAGACTATTAATTTCACATAAAAATTTAGAATTAAATTTTTTACTTTCAATCTATAAGATTAAACTTTCTACTTCACTAATTTATTGCCAGTTTTAACAAAAAAAAATGAAATCTATTTTAATCCTTATTCTTTCTTTAACCTGCGTTATTAGCTGTTCGTTAAAAAGCCGAAATGAAAATCGTCCAGATTTCAAAGTCCATTTTGCAGAGTACGAGGTTAAGGGTTGTTTTGTTTTATTCGATTTTCGGAATAATAAAACTCTAATTTATAACGAAGAGAGAAGCGAAAAGGGATTCCTTCCCGCTTCCACATTCAAAATAGTAAATACACTAATTGGCCTCGAAACCGGAATAATTACCGGAGAAGAATTTTTAATTCCCTGGGACAGTGTTCCCCGTCAAGTACCCGTTTGGAACAAAGACCACAACCTTACGTCGGCATTTCAGAATTCGGTTGTGCCCTGGTATCAGGAATTGGCAAGACAAATAGGAACAGAAAAAATGCAATATTGGGTAAAACAATCCGATTTTGGCGAAATAGATATTCAGGATGAAAACATAGACCTTTTTTGGTTGACCGGAAAATCAAGAATTACACCCATGAAACAGTTGGATTTTCAAAAAAGGTTGATTCAGAATGAACTTCCTTTTCAGCAAAAAAACATGGACCTTGTTAAAAAAATAATGATTTTGGGAGAGACGCCGGAATACGTTTTACGAGGAAAAACAGGTTGGGCGGTTATGAACAGCAAAAACATTGGCTGGCTGGTTGGCTACCTCGAAACGGGTAAGAATAAATACGCCTACGTTTTAAATGTAGAATCGGAAAACGAGGATGCAACATTGTTTCAAAAAAGCCGCTTAGAAATTGTTCGAAGGATTTTCAAACAGTTATCTTTGATATAATACGAATTCACCAAAAACCTAAATAAACTATGTTATGAAATTAGTTCAATCCATTTTTTTAATTCTTTTTATCACTTTTAGTGTCTCAGGAATTGCACAAACCCAGAGTAATCAGTACACTTTAGAAAAAGATATTTTTTACCGAACAGCGGAAGAAGCTGGTCAGGATGAATATTTGGCTGAACGCTGCAAATTAGACGTGTACTATCCGGCAAACCAAAAAAATCTCACAACGGTAGTTTGGTTTCATGGTGGAGGAATAACAGCGGGAAATAAACATATTCCAGAAAAACTAATGGAAAAAGGGATTGTGGTAGTTGCTGTAAATTACCGTTTACACCCAAAAGTCGAATGCCCAACTTACATTGAAGATGCAGCAGCAGCGGTTGCCTGGACTTTTAAAAACATTAAGAAATACGGAGGAAGTACGGAAAAAATTGTTGTTTCCGGTCACTCCGCCGGTGGCTATTTAACCAGCATGATTGGCTTGGATAAAAGTTATTTGGCAAAATACGATATTAATGCTAACGACATTGCCATGTTAGTTCCATTTAGCGGCCACACCATTACCCATTTTACCATACGTACCGAACGTGGAATAGATGGAAAACAACCGATTATTGACAAATACGCACCACTGTTTCATGTTCGTGCTGATGCACCTCCACTGGTTTTAATTACGGGTGACCGCGAACGGGAAATGTTGGGCAGATACGAAGAGAATGCCTATTTCTGGCGAATGATGAAAGTGGCCGGACACAAACAAACGAAATTATACGAATTAGATAGTTTCGACCATGGTGGAATGGCTTCGCCAGCACTGGAAGTACTATTAAAGGAAATTAAATCTTTGACCAAATGAAACAATTTCTTTTCACTTTAATTTTCGCTTTTGCATTCACAACTACTTTTTGTCAGGAAAAAATGCTGTTTGGAGACACATCCAGAAAAGGAGTAACCTTTTTCAAAAGACCCACACGTTGTAAAATTCAATGGTAAATATTTGATGTACTTTTCCATTCCTCCTTTCGCAGATAAATTAAACCCGATTCAAGGGTGGAACATAGGAATTGCCGAAAGCACTGACTTAATACATTGGGAAAAAATAGCAGAAATAAATCCTGATGGAGATTACGAAAGCAAAGGATTATGTGCTCCCTGCGCGTTGGTTGTAGACAAGAAAGTACACCTTTTTTATCAAACCTACGGAAATGGTAGAAACGATGCGATTTGCCACGCGGTTTCAAAAGATGGGATATCATTTCTACGTAATCCTACCAATCCTATTTTTAAACCAACCGGAAGTTGGAATTGTGGTCGGGCAATCGATGCCGAGGTCGTTCAATTCGATAACCAGTTTTTACTCTACTTCGCCACTCGCGATCCCGATTATAAAATACAAATTCAAGGAGTTGCTGCAGCACCAATAACTAGTCAAACCTTAAAAAGCCAGATAT
>JABMPI010000167.1 GCA_013203755.1 Bacteroidota bacterium | reverse complement strand
GTATATAAGCCTGTTTGAACAATTCAAAGGCTTTCTTTTTATTTCCCAAACGTGAATGTAATACTGAAAGAACAGAATGTCCCATGGCAGGCCCTTCTTCCGATATTTTTTGTTCGTAATATGTTAGGTCTTTTATTATTTGTTCTTTGTCACGGATTATCTCAAGGGGATACGCCAACAAATTTACATCTGCCTGTTTGATCTTTTCGCCGTTGTAGGTGGAGTTTTCTTTCATTACTCCATCGGGGAAATAATAAAATTTTAGGTTTTTGGTCACTTCCGACCAAACGGGATCCGGGGCAATGTCCAGTTCGTTTGCCGCTTGTGTGGCATATTCCAGGGCACATTGGGCAGATCCATTTGTAAAGGCATTATCGTCAATGTTTTGCGCAAATTCATTGGCTCCGATCACATTGTTGATGGAATAACTGCCATCATCATTCTTTGTAGCTCTGCTAACCCAAAAATCTGCTACTTCTTTAAGAAGCGGATAGCCTTCTTCTTTTAACCACTGCCGATTATGGGTTATTCTGTAATAATTCCAGAAAGCAATGCCCACATCGGAAGTAATGTGATGTTGAAAAGTTCCTGTGAGCGCCCAAACAGGACATGCCTCTTCTCCGCTATCATCTGATTCCCAAGGGAACATAGCTCCACTGTAACCAAAATATGAGGCTTTTTGTTTTGCCTTTTCGAGACGATCAGATCGGTAATTCAGTAATGAAAGTGCTATATCCTGATTTAAAACCAGTAAAGGAGGGTACATCCATAATTCAGTATCCCAAAATATGTGACCGTTATAACCTTGAGACGACAATCCCATGGGTGGGATGCTCAGGTTTGTATTGGCATGGGAAAATGAATACAGGTTGTACAATGCGAGCCTGATATCCCGCTGCGACTGAATATCGCCTTCTATTTCAATGTCACTTTCCCATAAGGTTGACCACAGTTTTTTGTGTTTGGCAATTACAACATCTTCATTTCCCAACATAACAAAAATTACCATTCTTGCAGATTCACTTAAAGGATCGTCAAAATCGCGGGTTGTGCAAACAGCTCCTGCCCAACCGAAACTGTAACTTTCACCTTTTCCCAACTTTATATCAAAGGTCAGTTCATTATCATATTCCGAGACGATATTGTGGTGCAGTTCGGGACGTTCGCCCTTGAAAATAAAAGAAGCCGTGGATGCCAGGGTGTATTTCCCAAAAGGACTTTCAGCTGTGGTTTGCAGCAATGGCATCCTGCTTTCTAAATCCTTTAATTTTTTGAAGGTATTAACAGGATTTTTATATTCGGCAGGACAAAGAATTTTACCGGCTACGTTAACTGAAATATCTTTTAAAGATTTTATACTGACCTCCATAATACCGGTATATGGCATACCCCTTAAAGCATAAATGGTATAAGTAATTTCAGCTTTCTTCATAAAATCAAAAGTTGTAGTTAAAGAGGCTTCTTTCAAATTTAATACCTGTTTCCAGTTTGAGATATTTGTTTCATCTACTTTAACTTTATCAATAGTTATGTCAATATTGGCAAAATTGAGACCTTTCAACATTTTACTAACGCCCCGTGTCGATCCTTTGTCGAAAACATTGTTCAATATGATTGAGCTTACCTTGAAAGGTTTCTCGGAAGGAAGCAATCCAATACGCCCGTTTGCAAGGGCAATTCCAACATAATTTGATGTATCGGTAGCGGTTATTTGCCATGGAGAATCGGCTAATTTCTGTGCTACTGTAGATTGAAACGATAAATTCATCAATAACAAAAATGAAAATCCAAATACCAATACTTGAAATTTACAATAATTCATAGAGCTTAATTTTTTTAACATTATTATGGTACTACCACAAATTTAGTGTAACATTTACAAATGATTAAATGTTTGTTACTAAAAACAAAAATAAACTTGAGACAAAAAGATAAAACAGAGGGACTGTCTGAAAAAATATTTTCGAAACAGCCCCTCAAAACATTACTGAGAAAAATTACTATTATTAATATCCCGGATTTTGAACCAGGTTGGGATTCACGTCCAAAGCTGATTGTGGAATCGGGAAAATGCGCACATGCGCAGGTGTTGCCGGTTTTTCAGAAAATGCGTCCGTGAAATGACCGAAGCGGATCATGTCCTGACGGCGTTTTCCTTCCCAATACAACTCGTAACCACGTTCATCATAAATATCTTCGATGGTTAAAGATGTCCTTTCAGTAGCATTACGTTTTGAACGAATGGCATTAACATCATCAAGAGCTCCTCCTACGTCTCCACTTCTGAATTTTGCTTCTGCACGCATCAGGTAAACATCTGAAATACGAAATGCATAAAAATCATTACCTGCATCAAACTGACGGGTAGTTTGTGGGTTTGGCGCATATTTAATACAACGGATGCCTTCGGCTTCACCGGCACTTGCAAGATTAACCTCGGCAACAAAAACCAAAGGTGAACCATCACGTGTTTCCAAAGCTGTTCCATCAATAGAATGTTGCTGTCCTACTAAGAACCCCTGGTTCAAACCAGTAGTGGGTCTGATACGATCGTCGTATTTTCTAACATCTGCATCATCAGTATTATCCCAGCTTTCCCAGAATGTTTTCGTGATACATCCACCGTTCCACAAACTGGTGTAATTACCAAATGTTTGATGGTAGTGAAGTGTAAAGTTAACCCATACACCGCCGCCACCGAGATCATAATTATCGTTACGGATAAACGTGAAAATCGACTCTTCGGCATTGGGATTATCGTACTGGAACTGTGACCAATAATCAGATGTTATGGTATAATCACCGGAATTGATAACTGCATCACACTGACCAATTGCATCGTTCCATGCAGCAGTTCCCACATATACTTCCTTGTTCAGGTAAATCTTTGCCAACAAGGTCTGTGCGGCAGCTTTTGATGCCCTGCCATAAGGTATCTGTGCTTTGGTTTTCATTAAAGGGATGATTTCCGTCAATTCGGTAATCAGCCATTGTGTGGCTTCTGCACGATCCATAACTATCGGGGCGATGGAATAATTGGTTTCATCCCAAGCCCTGTACGGGGTTTGCCCATAAAAATCATTGCAGAGATAAACATAATAAGCTTTCAAAAACCGCAATTCAACAATATACCCATCAATTTCAACAGTAGATGGGAATTGTTTAAGATAGTAGATACCCGTATTTGCCCTGCTTATTCCCTGCAAAGTAACATTCCAGGCTCCTCCCACATGACCATGATCTGCCGACCATGTTTGCAAGTGATCTTGTTGCCAGATTCCGTTATCATACCAGTCAGTTCCCCTCGTGGGGAACATGGCTTCGTCGGTGGTAGCTTCTTGCAACCCCCATGTGCCCCAAAATTCATTAAGAAGCCGTAAGTTGGCATATACCGGATTTACCAGACCGGGGGCATTGGCCGGATCGTCAATTAAACTAGTGTCCAATACTTCATCAAAAATCTTTTCGTCAAGTTTTGTACATGAAGCAATAGCTATTGCCATTGTTATAAATAGGACTTTATATAAAAATTTCATTTTTAATATTTTCATTTTATTAGGGTTTTAATGATTTAGAATCTAGCGTTTACACCAAATTGAATTGTGCGGGCACGTGGATAGCCTGTGTAATCCAATCCCATTGAAGGGACACCGTCATATTCACCATTGGTATTTACTTCAGGATCATATCCCGAATAATTTGTTATCAAGAACAGGTTGCTACCTGTAACATAAACCCTTAAACTGCGCACCCAACTGGATTTTTTGAACGGGATGCGGTAGCCCAGAGTAGCAGTGCTCAACCTTACAAAGGAGCCATCTTCAATGAACCTGCTGGAGAATTCAGGGGTGTTGTCAACACTTTCGCCCGATGTAATAACATCTTCAGTTACATTGTTCCCTTTTGAAAAGCTGGGCATACTGAAGAGCGCATTGGCAGTGTTGTTGTAAACCTTGTTGCCAAATACCCCATTGATGAAGAAGGAAAAATCAAAGTTTTTGTATGTGAAAGCATTGTACAAACCCAATGTAACTGTTGGCAAAGCCGAACCGAGATCCTCTTTCACATCGTTTCCTTCAGCATCCTTTTTGTAAATGCTTATGCCATCGGCATCATATCCAAGGAATTGTTTCCCCCAGAAAGTGCCAATTGGATAGCCGTCCTTAATTATCTGAACCCTTGTTCCCGATAGGCCGGCACCACTCGCAACACCTGTTTCAATCAAATCAACCGGAAGATCCACAACTTCGTTTTTGATCGTGGAAAAATTAAAGGTAGCAGTCCATGACAAATCTTTTTTGTCAATGATTACTCCTGTCAAGTCGATTCCAATACCCGAGTTCTTGATTCTCATGTCAGGAACGTTCATCCACATATAAGTAGTTGGCGCAGGGGCAAGCGATGTTAACATAAGGAGGACATCCTTGGTTTCCTTGTAGAAGTAATCGATGCTTCCCGAAAGCTTGCCATTGAAGAACCCAAAATCAAAACCAACGTTCGTTTGCATTGTGGTCTCCCATTTAATGTCGGGGTTCGGGGTTCTGATAAAAGTAGTTCCCGTGGATAGGTTTTCACCATCAAAGAAATAATTTGCATTAGCCGCTGTGCCAATGGCCAAGAGGGAAATTTTATTTGGTATTTCCTGGTTACCGGTCAGCCCCCAACCAACACGGAATTTAAGATTATCGAAAATGCCGAGATCCTGAATAAAATCTTCTTCGATCAGGCGCCATGCCACACCCACAGATGGGAAATACCCATATTTGTTGTTTGCGCCAAATTTGGTGGATCCATCGGCCCTGCCTGTGGCTGTCAACAAATATTTGTTTTTGTACGCATAGTTCAAACGTGCATAAAACGATTGTAGTTCATTTTGTTGTTTGAACGATCCAACAAATGCGTTATCAAAGTCTCCGTATTGAAGGTTGTCTATATAATCAATCCCGTCAACAGTAAAACCATCCACAATGAGATTGTAGCCTTTTTCATCGAATTTTTGGTATGAATATCCAAGAAGGGCAGTTAAATGATTGTTTTCATTTAATTGTTTGTTGTAAGTAAGATAATTCTCCAATGTTTGGTTGTCGAGTTCGATATTGGCAATGCTGGCCTGACCATCGTTTACCAGATATGACAATTCTGCATCTTGCGACATTTTCCTCGTGGCATTGGCATGATCGATTCCCAAATTCAGTTTGTAAGTAAGATCCTTGAATATTTTGTAGGAAGCGGTGATGTTTCCTAAAAATCGGTCAGTATATGTGTTGTCATTCGTTAAATTGATCATGGCAACCGGATTACGATAAGTTGAGCTCTGTTGAAAGTAAGATCCATCATCATTATAAACAGGGAAAGTTGGGTTTCCCCTGAGGGCACTGATCAATACATCGCCTTCATATCCACCGGTTTCCCCAATTGGCACACGGTCATCTTTTATCCTTGATACAGATAGGTTTGTCGTGATCGTCAATTTGTCATTAAACAGCTTTTGGCTTGCATTAAACCTCCCCGTCAGTTTTTCAATTCCCGTACGGTTGACAATACCATCTTGGTTCAGATAACCGAAAGATACAAAATAATTTGACTTGTCGGTACCACCGCTGTAAGCCAGATTATGGCTTTGGGTAATTGCCGTCCTGAAAATTTCATCTTGCCAATCAGTTTTCTTGCCCATATCGGTCAATCCGAGATTGAATTTATCGCTTGCGTCCATAAACGCTTCAGTAGATAATACATCCAATTTTTTTGGCAACATTGAAATGCCTGCATAATATCCATAAGTCAATTCACCTTCACGTCCACCTTTTTCTGCTATTTCCCCTTTTTTCGTGGTAATGAGGATAACCCCATTGGAACCGCGCGAACCGTAAATGGCCGTGGCAGAAGCATCCTTTAACACCGTAATGGATTCAATATCATCGGGATTAAGGAAATCCAGAGGATCTTTGTTTGCACTTGCATTAATCCCTGCAGCAGTTGCTGCACCGGGGGTTATGCTGGTGATGTTAAGGGGAATTCCATCTACAACATACAATGGGTCTTGGTTGGCCCTGATTGAAGATGAACCCCTGATACGAACCGTAGAACCAGCTCCGGGCTCCCCACTGTTAGTGGTAACCTGAACTCCTGAAATACGTCCCTGCATCATTTCTGCGGGTGAAGTTACGATCCCTGCATTGAAATCTGCATCGTCAAGGGTTGACGTTGCGCCCGTAACATCACTTTTGCGCTGTACGCCATAACCTACCACCACCACCTCGTCCAATCCGGTAATTGCAGGTTTCATGGCAACATCGATGGTCTTTTGTTGGCCAACAACAATAGTTTGTGTTTCGTATCCAATAAATGAAAACACCAACTCAGAGCCAATCTGTACCCCGATCGAGTACATACCGTCTATATCGGTAGTTGTACCTATCGTAGTATTTTTTACCAGAATACTAACCCCAGGTATGGTTTCACCAATGGTAGCATCCGTTACTTTTCCCGTGACCTGAACATCCTGCCCGTACGATTGTAAGGCGGTTGCAAAAATCAGGAACAGAAAACTCAAATGGTAAACACTTCTCTTCATAATACATTTTTTTAGTTAAATTTATATATTAGATAATTCCCATTAGTCACTAATGAGATAATTAAATTCTATTAATTAAAAAAATACAGTTTGCATTAAATAAATTTAATAATAATGTATAATTAACACTTACATTTGACAAATATATAAACAAAATGAATATATAACAAAAATATTATCATAAAATGTTAAATAAATATAAAATATCACTTGCGGATTGCTTTCGGTGATACATAATTATACTTAATATAAAGTTGATAACAAGATTGTTAATCTGATATTAATTTAAATTATTGTACAAAAAAACCGTTAGTTTTATATAAGATTAATTTTATTTTAAGGAATAAATAAAAGACTATATTTATCGTTTCTATTATTAAGAGGTCAATGTTTTATTAAAAAACCAAGTAGTTATTGGCATTAATACACTAACTATTTATTATATACATTAATGATTATTTACTACTTTTGTAAATTGATTTTGACAAGTTTATTTATGAACAACTATTATTTTATTTATAAATGAGTCCAGTCTAAAAACTATTTTCCAGACATCTCAAAGATAATATATTAATTTAAAAATCGCGAAAAAAATCTACTTTTATATAAAATATATGCTGTAATCATTTGTTTTACAATATATTATATAGTAT
>JABMPI010000166.1 GCA_013203755.1 Bacteroidota bacterium | reverse complement strand
GAACAGGCAAAAGCAAACTTAAATAAGGAAATTACTGCCTGGGATTTTGATGAACTAAAAGAGCAGGGTGCACAAGCATGGGCAAAAGTTTTAGATAAAATAAAAGTAAAAGGCGGAACAGAAGCGCAAAAAAGAGTGCTTTATACTTCATTATATCGCACCTACGAACGTATGGTAAATGTTAGCGAGTATGGAAAAAACTTTAGCGCATACGACCACAAAGTACACGAAAGTGATCGGGATTTTTATGTTGACGACTGGGTTTGGGATACCTATTTGGCGCAACACCCGTTACGTATGATTTTGGATCCTGCGAAAGAAGCAGACATGTTACAATCGTATGTTAACATGTACAAACAATATGGTTGGATGCCACAATTTCCATTGCTTTATCAAGACGATCCGGCAATGCACGGATTTCACTCAACAATAGTTTTCCTCGATGCTTTTAGAAAAGGAATTACCGATTTCGATATTGAAAAAGCGTACGAAGGGATACGCAAAAATAGCTACGAAGCAACTTTGCTTCCCTGGCGAAACGGGCCTAAAAATGAACTCGACTATTTTTATCGCAAAAATAAATATTACCCTTCGTTAAATAATGGCGAAAAGGAGTGGGTAAAAGAGGTACACGATTTTGAACGCCGACAAAGTGTTGCCATAACTTTAGCACACAGTTACGACGATTGGGCACTGGCTGAAATGGCAAAAGAACTGGGAAAAACAGACGATTACAACTATTTGATAAAAGAAGCTGCCAACTACCGCAATCTGTACAATCCGGAGAAAAAATTGATGTGGCCCAAAAATGCCAAAGGCGAATGGCTGGACATTGACCCAAAGTTTGATGGTGGCCCCGGCGGACGAGACTATTACGATGAAAACAATGGTTACACTTATGCGTGGCAGGCACAACACGATATTCATGGTTTAATTGATTTGATGGGCGGGCGAAAACCTTTTATTGAAAACCTCGATCAACTTTTTCGCGAAGATTTGGGACGCACAAAATACCAATACTGGGCAAAATTTGCCGATGCTACCGGAATGGTTGGTCAGTTTTCAATGGGTAACGAACCCAGCTTTCACATTCCTTATTTATACAATTATGCTGGAGAACCCTGGAAAACTCAAAAGAAAATTCGATTTTTGTTAGATGCCTGGTTTCAGGATAATATTTTTGGAATTCCAGGTGACGAAGATGGTGGAGGCATGACCGCTTTTGTTGTTTTCTCTTCCATGGGATTTTATCCGGTTACTCCCGGCTTACCAATCTATACAATTGGTAGTCCTCTTTTCGAGGAAGTTACTATTGATCTTGATAATGGAAATACCTTCACCATCATTGCAAACAACAGCTCGAAAATTAATAAATACATTCAGTCAGCAAAACTAAATGGCGAAGAATTAAACCGCTGTTGGTTTACACACAAAGACCTGTTGAATGGAGCGACACTGGAATTAGAAATGGGTGCATATCCCAATAAAGAATGGGCGGCAGGAGTTGATGCTGCACCGCCTTCGGCGATTGAGTAGAAAAAGGGAGGAAGACTGTTGAGATTACTTCGTCGTTCCTTCTGGTAATGACAGATTTCATTTCAAAGACCCTGAATCCGTCAACCGACGGACAGGGTGACATACTAATAAACAATGCTAATTAGTACGTCATGCTGAATTTAGTTCAGCATCTTTCTGTCATTTACTCATTATGTCTAATGAAATTAGGTGAACTCTCATAATGACATCATTGCGAAGACGAGGAACGAGGATGAAGCAATCTCTACGGATTTCACAAAAGAATTAATAATAAAAGGAGATACCATAAATTACATAACATGAAACTATCCAGACTAATCCTGAGCCTCCTTTTAATTTCTCCAATGCCGGGTGATTCAAAAATTCAGCCATCAATTTCCAGGCTTTCGAACAAGTTGAATTTTTCAGAAATGGTTTAAATCCAAAATCAAGATAGATTTTTATAGCCTTATAACTTTCAGTCTGTGTGGTTAAATAACATTTTGAATGGCGTTCTTTAATGATTTCCATGGTTTTACTTACCAAAGGTTTTGCCAGACCTTTCCCCTGGTAATCAGGATGAATTCCAACCCAGTGTACACGGCCATAACCCGCCCTAAAAAAGTTATCATCAAACCATCCCATGGAAGTTCCAATGCACTCGCCCCTTTCATTTTCAAGAATTAAAAACCTCTGTTTGAGTTCGTCTGTGTATCTTTCAAACTCAAATTCAAATTGTTTTACCCCTTTTATCGGATCAGTAAATTCTCCGGCTGCTGTTTCTACTTCTGCCCATAATTGTTTATCTCCTTCCCTAAAATTTCTTAAATTATATCCTTCCGGGAGTTCATATTTTGGAAGTTTTGTTAAATCTTCCAATATCATTATTACAGGTATATTTTCCATATCATTTTTTTATTGCTAAAAATAACAGAAACTCTTCAAATGCATTACAGATTAAACCTGTTTTTTGCAGAATTTCTAAGTGTATTTAGGTTTAAATTCGCCCGACACAAGCGAAAGAATAACACATTTTATCTAATGATTATGGTATATTGACATATCCGATGTAATAATTTACTTTCCCAAAAAAGCTATCTCTAAAATTACTATTTTGATCTCTTAAACTAATAATTAAACTTATATCAGTCATGCAATCTATTAAACAAAACCCGGGCTGGCGTTTGAGTACATTTCTTATCGTTGGTATTTCTCTCGCAATCGGCTGGGGTATTCGTGGAAATTTTGGGCACGAATATGGAGCTGCATTTGCTGGCTGCCTTGCTATTATTGCAGGAGTTATATTATCGGGGCGTGAAGATTGGAGAGACAGAATTACCTACTTTGCATTTTTCGGTGCACTTGCGTGGGGCTTTGGAGCAACTCAATCGTATATGCAAGTATTATCATACTCAGAAAGTGGTCATGCCATTTCGCAATGGTATGGATATATGGCGACTTTCTATATTGGCTTCCTTTGGGCTGGAATTGGAGGGGCTGGAACCGCATTTGTTGCAGTAGCCGATAAAAAACTTATTGTAAATATTTTTAAACCACTTCTGTTTCTTTTTGGAGCCTGGTTCCTCCTTGATCTAATTGAAGATCCTCTTGGAAATTTACTGCAGGAGAATGCAAACTTCGATGGTACATGGTCGCGTCATAAAAGTCCGCTATACTGGTTTGATGCCGATTACCTTCCGGCATTTTTTGCTCTGCTAGGTGTTTGCATTTACGATTTATATCAGAGAAAGGGAGATAAAAACAGATTCTATCTTCCGGGTTTTGCAACAGTTGGCGCTGTTGCCGGATTGGGAATTCAACTGCTTTTAAAAGTTGCCGGATTAGAACAAAAATTAGCATCTGCACTTACATACCTGCAAGGAGACCCTTCCTATATAAACCCTGAAACGGGACTTCCTGCCTACGAAGCATCAAACTTATTAAATAACTGGCCACAATGGTTTGGAGACTTTCCTCAACATGTTGGATGGTTTATCGGACTTCTTATTGGTATTATTGTCTATTTCAAACTTTATGGAAAATTTAGAAACGGAGCTTCTCTTTTTGTATATATGGGAGCTGGATGGCTAATTTCTTTCCTAATATTCCCTGTTTTGGGAAGTATTTTCTTTGCCGACTATGGAGGTCTTAGAATGACACCACCGCGTTCTGACGACTGGGCTGGTATTACAGGTGTTTTTGCGGGTACAAGTTTATGGATGTGGAGAAATAAACTAAAACCGGTAGCTGTTGCATCGTTGATAAGCGCAATTATTGGAGGATTAGGATTTGCTGGAATGCAGTGGTTTAAGATGTTTATGAAAAGCTTTGGTGATCCAAGTATTCTTGCAAACAAAGGCTATATTCCGGGAACAGAAGAGTTTATAGCCAAAGCAGCACCATGGGCCGATTGGCAGGCACAAAACTGGCACAGTTTTCTGGAGCAATCTTATGGATTTGCAAATGGAATAGCGGTAGCTGTTGTTCTGGCATATCTGGCATCAAGAATTAAAATACATAAAGATTTGGATGAACCAGCCTCTGAAAGAGTAAAAGGAAGATGGACCAGAGGTTTCTCTGCAATATCTGTTTTACTTGTTTTAACCTACCACAATGCATTTAAGAATGTAAATGTTTGGGGCGATTTTCTAAAACAATCGGTCTGGCACAGAACTATTACAAATACAGACGGAACAAGTGAAACCGTTGAGGCCTTATGGGATTTACCCATTCTAGGAAGAATACCGGGAATTGACTTTCTTCATCTGACACCTTCATGGTGGTTCACTGTAACCTGGGGACTTTTGGCTATTGCATGTATTATTATTGTAATGCGTCACTACCGCTCTCCACTGGCAATTTTCCCAAAAAGCTCTTTAGCAAAAGGACAGATCATGTATCTGATTCTATTATGGATTATGATAGTAGCAAATAACGAAAGAGCTCTTGTTGGTTGGGATCCAAGCAGACTTTTAACAGAATGGACGATTATTGTAAATGGAATAATATGTACTCTGTTTATAATTCTATTGGCAAAAGACAACGAGAAAATCACTATTCAGGAGGAAAATAATTACAAGTCGGTTTACAAACGTTTGTGGATAAAAGCATTTGGAGCTTTAATTATTTCAAGCCTGTTTTTTCTTGGCACCAACAGGTTGATATATAAATTCCCTGAATATGAAAAACTAAACCACAAATGGCATCATACCAGATTTGGTCCAAAAGCAAGTTGGAAAGCTAAGCCAAATCTTAAAAATGCAGATCATAAATAAACTTCCCAGGCAGGAAGATACATTTAGGGTAAAAATTAAATATGATTTGACTAAAAAGAGGAAGCAATATTTTCTCCTTTTTTAGTTACTTTGATAATAACATTTATTAAAAATGCAACTCATGAAAAAACTAGTATTATTGTTTTTTATAATACTCCCAGTCTTTGGCATCTCAAGCAACAAAAAATCGAAACAACAATGGTACAAAGGTAATACGCATTGCCATTCTACGATTAGCGATGGTGACAGTGCCCCGTTTAAAGTGGTAAAAGCTTATCACGACCACGGATATAATTTTTTACTATTAACCGATCACAATTTTTTGGTTGATATTGATACCATACAAAAACCTCAAAACCTGCGTGATGATTTTTTAATGATTCCCGGAGAAGAGGTAACCGATAAAAAATCGGTACACACAACGGCTTTTAACATCTCTAAATATGTTCCGTTCTATAACGATCAAAACAAAGCGACCAACCACCAGGAAAGAATTAAAGAGATTAGAGCTGCATTAAAAGCACCATCTAATCTTTCCAAAACTGATTTGTTACAAATCCATGTCGACGGGATAATTGAGGCTGGTGGAATTCCATTTTTAAACCACCCGAATTTTAGCGAGGGCTTACAGGTAAGTGACATTCTCCCTGTAACCAATTTACATCACATCGAATTATACAACGGACACCCGGGAGTTGCCAACTGGGGAAAAGAGGGACACATCTCTGTGGAAGCTAAATGGGATGAGCTGCTTAGTAACGGAGCAAAAATATATGGTGTTGCAGCTGACGATATGCATGACTTAAATACAGGAGTTCCTAAGGATGCCGGGTTGTTCAGAGGTTGGACAATGGTAAAAAGCAATTCACTAACTCCGGAAGCAATACATGAATCGATTACCAGTGGAAATTTTTATTCCACCAATTCAGTAACGTTAAAAACCTGTACCATCAATGCAAAAAAATGTAAAATTAAAGTGGATAAAGCAACCACACAAACTGAAATTTCAAAATCATTTGGGGTACCAAGAATTGATAAAACCGGAGAAATTGGTTATACCATAGAATTTATTGGAAACAATGGAACTGTATTATCAAAAACAAATGATACAAAAGCGAGTTATACTCCTAAAAACGGAGATAAATATGTTCGGGCAAGAATAACCTATTGTACAAAAACAGACAAGGGTTTTGAAAAGCTTTTTGCCTGGACTCAACCAGTATTCATTAACTAATAAAAAACGTCATGTTAAAATATCAATTTATCTTTATTTTTATCGCTTTCGCAACGTTGCTGTCAGCTCAAACCAGTTCAAAGTTTTTCAATTCTGATGTTGAAACCGACAAAAAGCCCTGGACAAATCTGGATTTTCAGAACGACCCCAACAATTTCCATTTTGCAATAATGTCTGACAATACCGGAGGAAATCGTCCTGGCATTTTTAAAGATGCAGTGGACAAACTCAATTTAATGAGACCTGAGTTTGTTATGAGTGTTGGAGATCTGATACAAGGATATACAGCAGACACAATACAAATTAACAAACAATGGAAGGAAATGAATGGTATTATTTCCGGTTTGGATATGCCCTTCTTTTATCTTCCGGGAAACCATGACATTACAAATAAAGTAATGGCAAAAGAGTGGGAAAAACGTTACGGAAGGCGCTATTACAATTTTATTTATAAAAATACGCTGTTCATTATTTTAGATAGTAACGATGATGATGACCATAATTTAACCCCGGAACAAACCGATTTTGTGCTAAACACATTAAATGAAAATGAGGATGTGCGCTGGACCTTTATTTTTATGCACCACCCCATTTGGGAGTATGATACTGATGGCAGGTTTGGGAAGATTGAAGATGCGCTTAAGAATAGGAAACATACGGTAATTGCCGGTCACGAACATCGGTATCATCATGCTGAGAAAGATGGTTCCAACTATTATATTCTTTCCACTACTGGAGCAGGGAGTGCATTATTGGGAGAGAATTTTGGCCTGTTCGACCATGTTTCGTGGATGACCATGACCGACGATGGTCCTGTTATGGCTAACTTAAAACTTGACGGCATTTTACCACATGACATTACCAATGCCAAAACCATGGAACTGGCAAACCCATTGTTAACAAACACGAGGTTAAATAACGTTATTCTGTGTAATAAAGGCGAACAATTTGAACACGGAACTTTGTATTTTTCATTTAAAAATCCTTCGCAAGAGGATTTGCAGATTGACCTCAATTTTTTCCACCACCACCAGTTACAAATTCCAAATTCAGATGTAAATGTTATAGTTGCTGCCGGTGAAGATAAAATTGTTAAAATCCCTCTTTATTCAGCAAAAGCAATAGACTATTCTGCAATTGACTTGTTACGTTTCGACTGGAAAATGAAATACATTGACTCTGAATACCCTGATTTTTCGTTACAAGGAAAATATCAGATTGTAGTAGAGCCTGGCAAAACAGATTTTATTCATAAAAATATTAATGTTTTTGTTGAGGATGCACAAATTGAATTCAACAATAAGTTTCCCAATTTAAAAGCTAAATACAGACTTAATAATGGTGAAGAGAAAGAATATATTGATTCCATAAAAATATCGGAAGCTTCGGAATTCTCCTTTATTTTGGAAAATGAAAAAAATGAATATTCTGCAGCTGAAACGCGTTCTTTCACCAAATCAATTCTCCAGAAGGCCAGTAAAGTTAAAAAGCCAAAAGCGGGTTTAAAATATAAATATTACGAAGGGATGTGGGAATCAATGCCTGATTTCAATCAGTTAAAAGAAAAGGCTGAAGGAACTGCGTTTGATTTTTCTGTACGCGACCAGGCACTGCGTGAAGACAACTGGGCATTGGTATATACCGGATTCATTAAAATTGAGGAAGAGGGACTAAAAATATTTAGGATTAATGCAGAAGATGATGATTGCCGTTTTTACATCAACGAAAAATTAGTGGCCGACAAAAACACAATTATTAAAGGCCAACAAGTTGGTGCTGCTTTTCTTAAAAAAGGTTATCATCCGGTTCGAATAGAATATTTCGAAAAAGAGAACGGACAACGACTACGGTTTTACACTAAAACAAGTGAGTTTGCCGATTGGAATTTTATGGAATTTGATCCTTTTTGGTATTAATACCAAAAACATATCAAAATGATCGATAAAAATTGTTTCTTTTTCCCTTCTTCTTTATTGAAAAATAGTTTCGTCCGTCAGCTGACGGATGAAAAGATTTTTCGCTTCGAATAAGAAAAAAACAATCGACTTAGGTCGAACTTCGTTTCAATTTTTTCATCAATCATTTTAACACGTATTTGGTATAACTAAAGCAAGCTATAAATATCATCTACAAACCTTAGTGTACACATTAAATAAAGTCCACGGTCGAAATAGCGTAAATAAGCGCTGTCGAATTCCATAATATCATCAATGTAAAACTTAGTAAAAACTTCCTTCATTTTCTCATATACAGCGTACACAAAAATTTCACCAACAAGTTCTTCTTCGTACGATTCCCAAAAAACTTTGGTATAGCCTTTATGATGTTGTTTTGGAATCTCTTTAATTTCTTTTAATCGTTTCTGTTCTGCATCTTCTTTGCTGGTAGGTTTTTTTGCCGGATTAAGATCAGCCATGGGGCCACCGTTTGCATTCAATGAATTTACACTATCAAATTCGTCCCAGATTTCGCGAATATATTTTGTTGCGGTTTCAAAAACTGCTTTTTCATATTTCTCACGATTGTTTTTGAATTTCGGCAGGTAATTAAAAACAACTTCGGCTAAAGCCGTTGGAAGTTGTTTACTAAATCCTTCGTACAATGCCTTATAATAGGCTTCTGTTTCTTCCGACCGTTTAATAAAATTTAAAAACTCTTCTGCTGACATGATGTATTGTTTTGGGTTGATATTTGGTTTTAACGGTTTGGCTATGCCCAGGAAGGGATTTCGAAGCACTTCCGTTTCAATTTATTACTAATTTTCATTACTTGTATTAACCTTCAAATCACCACTAAAACCTTTATTGGGTATAGCCTTTGTCATCGGCTTTTTATTTTACGTTACATCAAATGAAATTTAGATATTCCAAATTCTTATTAAATTCGATTTTTTAAATTCATCAAAAGATCTTCAATTTCATTTTTGTATTCATTTAATTCTAATAAAACTAATGCATAATCTAATGTTGAACAATATTCGTAATCATATTTTTTTAGTTTGTCTATATACAGGTGGGCTACAGCAGTAGTTACTGGTTTATCTACAAGTAATATGTTTAATATATTTCCTCCAATAGCCTCTGTTCTAATTCTTGACATTTTGTCCAAATTTTTGAATGCAGTCTCAAAATTTGTTTCTCTACAGTCAGTTAGTACTTTTGTAATATATTTCCATTCTTGGTTTTCGATTAACTTATCTATGTAGATTGCAAAAAACTCAATAGAAAAGGAACCGATAAATTTCTGAATTAAAAGGTTATTTTCTTTAATTATCTGATATTGTATTTCCATACGTGTTATATTTTAAATTGCCGATAACGTAGGTGTAATAACACCTTTATTCTTATTATTTAATAAGAGAAATCCTTGGGTGGCAATCCTTTGCATCTGGTCTTCACAATTGTGTCACCGGGTTTTCTGGTTAACAAATTTAAAAAGATATTGCTGATTTTAAAAGTATTATACCAAATACGTGTTGAAATGATTGAAATAAAAAATGGGATATTTTTTCTTTTTCTGCCTTATTCATAAAACATGATGGCTTATATATAAAACAGGATGGCTTATATATAAAACAGGATGGCTTATTTATAAAACATGATGACTTGTTGTAAAAACATGTTGACTTGTTGCTAAAACAGGATGGTTTATTGCTAAACCATCCTGTTTATTTGAACGTGCAGGTTGTATATTTGCACAATAAGGATACAATGTTTAACAAAAAGTATTCTATTGTTCAAAAACACTATGCTTTAATGCACCGTTTACTTTGCTTTGGTAAACTTTAGTTTGCTAATTTGTTTGTACTGTGGGCTTGTTGCACCAAACACGGCCTTAACATAATTTTTTACGGTTAAAGCAATATCGCACAAGCCGGTTGTTGCTGTATACAGCAGTACGTTACGTGCAATGCGGGTGTTGCTTAGGGGTACTTCGGCGTTAATTACAGCATCGTTTTTATCTTTTAAATTGGTGCTGAGGCTGGTGAGTGTTGCAGTTTGCAGTTCTACTTCGTTGGGTGCATACAGGGGCACGGCCATTAGCAGTTGAATAAACTTAGCGAAGTTTTCTTCGCGGCTGTCGTAGCTCATTTGCGACGACGACACTTGTTTTACTTCGGTGTTTGTATCGTTATCGCCGTTGGTTGGTGTGGGTGTAATTTTTGCCGAAGCCCTGCCACCTTTTATTTTACGGGCAACGGTATTAACACTGTCGTATACCTGTTGCGATACGCCCGAAGCTTTTAGGAAGTTCATAACACGGGTTACGAGTTTGCTTAAGGGGGCAAAGGCCACTTCGCGGGCGGCAACAGCGGTGTTGTAGGGTGCTATTGCCCCGTTTACCGCACTAATTGAGTTGTTGGCATTTAATTCCTGGGTTTCTAATGCGCTTATTGCAAGGGCTGCATTGGATGGATTGTAGGTACTTCCGTAGCCTTTTACAAAAGAAATTAAATCGTTAAAATGTGCAACGTTAATTGCATGGCCGGTTTCTGATTTGCTCGTCATAATGTAAATTTTAAAAGGTTAATATAAAACGTGTTTGTGGTTAATTGCCGAACACAGACACCTGTTAATTAGGGGTATTTGGGTTATGGGCAATAACCTGAATTTAATTTACGGATGTTGACTATATAAATCGATATTTTATAACATATTTTTTATGGTTACCTGGGTTCTTTTTGCGATTACTTTTGATTATTTTTTTGTGACTTACTGTTTTAGGGTGAAATGGTTACTAAAATACCAGTATGAATATAACGAAAAATATTTGAATGTGGTATTTGTTTCTGAAATTCAATTGGTATAAAATTGTTTTTTAAGTGTTGTTGTTGGAAACCATGACCAGTTTTGTTTTAATTTAATGGGGGGCTTATTTTGTTTTGGGTCATTGATTTTTATTGTCTAGTCCTAAAATACGGCTACAGGT
>JABMPI010000165.1 GCA_013203755.1 Bacteroidota bacterium | reverse complement strand
TTGTAACAGGTTACTACAAAGTTTTTTAATGAAGGTGTGGATAAAAAGAACAAGTATAAAAACCGAAAAGCTATTTGGTTTGAGTATATCTACCTTTCTAATTGCAATCGTTTTAACAAGCGGCAAAGAAAAACCCTTCAATGTTGTAGACGATTACATTTACATTCAAACAGAAAACCATATTAAAAAAGATCTGCAGCTGGTTTGGCAAGATGATTTCAACTCAACGGAACTGGACACTTCAAAGTGGACTAAAATACCTCCAAACTCAGCAGATTGGGGAAATTACATGACCAGTGCACCACAATGTTACGATTTTAAAGATGGAAAAATTTATTTAAAAGGCATCGTAAATCCCAACATAGAAAAAGACCCACGTCCATTTTTAACTGGAGGTATTTACACAAAAGGAAAGTTTGCTTTTCAATACGGAAAAATTGAAATACATGCAAAATTGGAATGTGCTCATGGAGCCTGGCCTGCCATGTGGATGCTTGCCGAACAGAATAAATATGGCAACTACCCAAAAAATGGAGAGATTGACATTATGGAACACCTAAATTCCGACGATATAATTTATCAAACCACTCACTCCTATTACACACTGAACTTGAAACAGAAAAACAATCCAATGCACCATGGAACTACAAATATTGATATTACTAGATTTAATACGTTTGGGCTGGAATTTCATCCTAACAAACTGGTATTTTCTTTAAATGGAGTAAATACATTTACCTACCCCAAAATAGAAGGCGTTGATGCATCGCAATGGCCGTACGACCAACCTTTTTATGTTTTAATCGACCAGCAACTTGGTGGATCGTGGGTTGGGAAAATTAATGCAAATGATTTGCCCGTAAATATGATTATTGATTGGGTGAAAGTATATCAGTAATATTTGTTCTAAATTTTAAAATAATAAACTAGCACCAATCCGCCAAAATTAAATACCAAAAAGTATCTTATTGTAACCTTCAGAAAACTTTATTCAACATAAGGCGTTTATTAATACATAGTTATTAAACCCAATTAAGATTTAAACTACGTATGCGATATAAAGAGTTCAACTCAAACCGAGTATTAGAAAAATGTATTACTCTTTTCTGGAATAAAGGTTTTGGTGCTTGCTCAATTAATGATATCGTGCAAACTACCGGGGTAAACCGTTTTTCGTTGTACAACGAATTCAATAATAAAGAAGGTATTTTATATGCAGCATTGGAATTGTACAGGAATAGATACCTTAATGAAAAATTGTCACCCAACCTCAATAAAAAATCGTTACAAGAAGAGTTGGTAGCAATTTTTACGAAATTCCTTAAGGATGAAGATTCTCATCCTCCTGGTTGTTTTACAATTCAAATTGCCACAGAATTAGCCGACCGAAATGAAAGAATTAAAGAATTTCTTGACAATTATATCAATAAACTGGAAGCCAATTTTTTACAAACATTGGAAAAATTTAAACCCGGTAATCCACAGAACCAATTCTATTCCATTCATCTTACCGGATTGTTCTGCTCATCCATGTGCTACTGTGTAATTCAAACCTACGAAGAGCGCATTTCTCAAATTTCTACGGGAATTAATGTAATACTAAATAAAAAAACTGAATATGCCACGCACGCTTAATTACAGTTACGACGAGTTAGTTCAAAAGGCACAACATCTCTTTTGGGTTGAAGGTTATAAAACGATAACACCGGAAAATTTGGCGGAACATCTCGATGTTAGCGTTTCAACTATTCGCAACAAATTTACCAAGGAAATGCTTTTTATGGATTCGCTGGAAGATTATATAAATAATTGTTCCGATCCGGTTCTTGATAAAATACGATATTCCACAAAAGGACTGGAAGCATTTCGGGATTTTTTCAACTTGCTTATTGATGCACTTTACGATAAAACTTTCCCTCGAAGTTGTTACATGGCCAACACTGTGGTGGAACTTCGCAACGAAAACGAACAAGTTTGCAAACTTTACGAGCGATATTTTGGAAACATGAGAGACAGCTACCAAACTGTTTTAAAACGTGCAATTAAAATGAATGAAATAAAATATTCAGAGCGAATTGATGAATACACCGATTTTTTGATGGGAATTGTTTTTGGAATCAGCATTTTATTTAAAGTAAAATCAAGAGAAGAATTAAAAATACATATCAACGAACAAATTTCACTAATCGAATAAACTCAAATTTCTTGTAAAACAGAAGCCATTCTTTAAAATGAAACGTGACTTTTTTGTTTGTATGTATTGATACTAATTATCTAAAAATCTATCTGCCTTTTTCATAACTGAACGCTATTTTTTTATACCTAACTGCGTTGCCCTACTTTTGAATCAAAATAAATTATTCATTTAAATATTACAAGATGACAAAAGTAAATGTAACAAAATCGATTAATGTATCTGCAGAATCAGTATGGACGAAACTTTCAGTTTTTAGTGGAATAGAACATTTTTCACCCATTGCAAGATCGGTAATGGAAGGTGAAGGTGTAGGCGCAAAAAGAAGTTGCTATTTACCCAATGACGCTGAAATAAAAGAAACATTGGATAAATTAAACAATGAAACAATGGATTTACAATACTCAATTCAATCGGGTCCATTCCCAATATCAGGATATGTTAGCGACGTTTCGGTAAAATCGGTTAGCGATTCAAGTTGCGAAATTTCGTGGAGTGCACAATTTAATGTTGAAGGCGGTGCACCGGAAGCAGACATGACCGGACTTTTTGAAGGTTTTTACAACACGATGATTGAAAGTTTGGAGACTCTAATTCAGAGTGAAAACTAAAACAATAAAATAATAACAAAAAAAAGAATGCCATCCCTGTTTTTTAAAACTCAGTGGGATGGCATTCTTTGGGTGATGCGAATTCCGATTCGCATTTTATTCATTACAAACTGCGGGTTGGAAACCGCAGCACCCAGTCACTTACAAAAGGTTGAAGCTTCTTCTACTTCAAATACTTATCTAGCCAGTTAAAGAAAACCCTTTGCCAGAGAATTCCGTTTTGTGGTTGCAAAACCCAGTGATTTTCTTCAGGGAAATATAACATTTGGGCAGGAACACCTTGTAAAACAGCAGCGTTAAAAGCTGCCATTCCTTGTTCCGATGGTACCCGGTAATCTTTTTCACCCTGAACAATTAAAATTGGAGTATCCCAGTTTTGCACATATTTATGCGGTGAGAATTCGTATGAACGTTGTGCCGCAGCGTTGGTTTTGTCCCAGTATGCACCGCCATAATCGAAATCAACAAACCACATTTCTTCGGTGGAAGTGTACATGTGTTCGAAGTTAAAAATACCGTCATGTGCAATAAAAGCTTTGAATCTTTTTTCATGATTCCCGGCCAAATACATTACCGAAAAACCGCCATAACTTGCACCAACTGCGCCCAGTTTTGTTTCATCGACAAATGGTTCTTTTGCCATTTCATCGATGGCAGATAAAAGATCTTTTATATTTTGTCCACCATAATCTCTCGAAATCTGCTCGTTCCACTCCTGACCAAAACCGGGTAATCCGCGGCGGTTAGGAGCAACAATAATATAATCGTTGGCAGCCATCATTTGGAAATTCCAACGATACGACCAAAACTGGCTAACTGTTCCCTGCGGGCCACCTTGATTATATAATAAAGTTGGATATTTTTTATTCGGATCGAAATGTGGTGGATAAATTACCCAGGAGTACATCTGTTTTCCATCCGTGGTTTCCATCCAGCGTTCTTCTACTTTCCCCATAGTCAGTTGGTCGAGTATTGCTTTGTTAACAGTTGTCAGCGGATTCTCTTTCCCGGTAACCGGGTCAACTAAATATAATTCTGCCGGCTGCGACATGGAAACTTTTTGCGCCAGTAATTTATCTCCGGTTGGAACAGCACTTTGGTAATTATGCACTCCGTTGGTTAATCGGGCGAATGAACTATTGGCTAAATCGAGTCGGTAAATTTCGTCGGTGGCATGAATATCACTAATAAAATAAATTGATTTCCCATTGACACTCCAATTTAAACCCTGTACATTTTGGTCAAATTTTTCTGTATAATCTTTCTTTTCACCCGTTTCCAAATCAGCAACAAACAAACGATTTTTGTCAGCTTCGTAACCATCGCGTTCCATACTTTCCCAAGCCAACTGTTTTCCATCGGGCGAGAAAACCGGATTCTGGTCGTAGCCCATCATTCCTGAAGTAAAATTGATGGTTTTACCTGTTTCAGTGTTGTACAAATAAATTTCTGAATTAGTTGAAACGGCATATTCTTTACCTACTTTTTTCTTACAAGTGTAAGCCAATGTTTTTCCATCGGGGCTCCAAACAATTTGTTCTGTTCCACCAAACGGTTTCATGGGTGAATCAAATTTTTCACCTTCCAAAATATCTTTTCCTTCAGCTACCTTTCCGTTTGAATAATCGGCTACAAAAATATGATTGTAGGTATAATCGTGCCATGTATCCCAGTGGCGATACATTAAATCATTTTCTATGCGTGCATTGGCTTTGGGTAAGTCTGCAAACAAATCTTGTACATTATCATCCAATTTTACACTTTTTAAATAATATACTTTTGATTGGTCGGGTGAATACTGAAACCCAGAAACTTCACCTTCAATATTTGAAACCTGTTTGGATCCGCTTCCGTCTGTATTCATTTCCCAAAGCTGAACACTTCCCGAAACTGAAGATAGATAACCTATCTTTTTTCCATCGGGACGCCAAACAGCATTAAATTCTTTTGCCCCCGAATTGGTAATATTTTTAGCTTCGCCACCCGAAACCGGGATTGTATAAATATCGCGATACGATTTATTTTCTTCAATACTATAATAGGTTACTGTGTATAAAACTGTTTTTCCATCGGGCGAAACCTGTGCCCCACCCAATCGACCAAAAGACCACAGTACTTCCGGGGTCATAATGTCTGAACTTAATTCAGGCGTTTCAGGAACATAATTTTTAGTTGAGGTAACCGATTCTTTCTGCATGCAGCTAAATAAAACTATTGCTGCGAGAAAAGCTAGTATGAAGTTCTTCATTTTGATTTTTGAATATGATTATTGTTCAAAAT
>JABMPI010000164.1 GCA_013203755.1 Bacteroidota bacterium | reverse complement strand
TAGTAACTAAGTATACACCTCAATAAACTTTTTTGTAACCATAAATTGCGCTGGCTCCCAATTCTTCTTCGATGCGAAGTAATTGGTTGTATTTTGCCATACGGTCTGAGCGGCTCAAAGAACCTGTTTTAATCTGACCAGAGTTGGTAGCAACTGCGATGTCGGCAATTGTTGAATCTTCAGTTTCGCCTGAACGGTGTGAAGTTACTGATGTGTAACCTGCACGGTGAGCCATTTCGATTGCGTCTAAAGTTTCGGTTAAAGTACCAATTTGGTTTACTTTGATAAGGATTGAGTTTGCAGCTCCTAATTCGATACCTTTTTTAAGGTATTCAACGTTAGTTACAAATAAATCGTCGCCAACTAACTGGCATTTGTCACCAATCAATTTCATTTGAGCTACCCATCCGTCCCAATCACCTTCGTCCATACCGTCTTCGATAGAATCGATAGGGAAGTTGGCAACCAATTCAGCTAAATATGCAGCTTGTTCTTCAGAAGTACGTTTTGCAGCACCTTCAACTTCAAATTTTTCGTAATTGTAAACTCCATTTTCGTAGAATTCTGAAGCAGCACAGTCAAGAGCGATAGAAATATCACCACCATCTTCTGCACGACCTGGTTTGTAACCAGCGTTTTTAATAGCAAGAATAATGCTGTTTAATGCATCTTCTGTTCCGTCTAATGCAGGAGCAAAACCACCTTCGTCGCCAACTGCAGTAGAAAGGTTACGACCTTTTAAAACAGCTTTTAATGAATGAAAAACCTCAGCACCCATACGTAAAGCTTCGCGGAAAGATGAAGCACCAATTGGGCGAATCATAAATTCCTGGAATGCGATAGGAGCATCGGAGTGAGAACCACCGTTGATGATGTTCATCATTGGAACAGGCAAAGTTTTTGCGTTAGCACCACCAATGTAACGGTACAATGGAAGCTCACAATATTCGGCAGCAGCTTTTGCAACAGCCAAAGAAACACCTAAAATTGCGTTAGCACCCAAATTAGATTTGGTTTTGGTTCCGTCCATTTCCAACATTTTGTTGTCGATGGCTGCTTGTTCTGTTGCATCCCAACCAATTAGTTCTTTTGCAATTATGTCGTTTACGTTGGAAACAGCTTTTAAACAACCTTTACCAAGGTAACGGCTTTTGTCGCCATCGCGTAATTCAAGTGCTTCGTTTTCGCCGGTTGATGCTCCTGATGGAACAGCTGCACGGCCGAATGCACCACTTTCGAGTAATACTTCAACTTCCAAAGTTGGATTTCCACGAGAATCTAAAATCTCTCTTGCTTTTACGTCGCTAATTAACATTATGAGTAGTTTTTATTGTTATAAATAATAATTTGTTATTCTCAGTAAATCAAGAGGTTAATCCTGATTTTTTAAATGCAGCACAAAGGTAGTGATTTGTTCGAATCGAAAATAGGGGTTAATTGAAAGCTTGTAATTATTTGATATTGGGTTAACCTTTAGGGAATGGGATGAATGATTGAATGCGAGATTGATTAAATGCATGATTGAAATTGAAAAATTGCTGAATTACGAAACCATAAAAACCTTATAACATCTTTTCTAAACTGCGACTGAATACTGCGACTGAAAACTTTCCTAGTACTTCTCTCCCTTTTTATACCGAACCACACTAATCTCCTGAAAGGTAACCAAACCACCTTTCTTACTTAGGTCAAGAAGCTCATTTACTCTTTTTACAAATTCATCCAGTTTTTCAATGTTGTCGATTATTTCGATTAACACAGGTAAGTCGCTGGAGAGAGCAAATATTTTCATGGTGTGAATGGAGTGGCTTGCTCCGTACGACATGACACCTTTGAAAACTGTTGCTCCTGCAATTCCTGCTTTTCGGGCTTCAAAAACAATTTCTTCCGATAGTCGGCGACCATGAACTTTGTCTGAATCACCCACGTAAATTTTTAATATCCCGGTTTTTTCTGATTTGTCCATTACCTGTGATTATTAGTTTGTTAGATATATGGTATAAGACGAAAAAATTGGAAACAGGTTTCAGGAAAATGGGGAATTGTGAAACTATGTACCCCCTGTTTCAGCCTTGCCCGATAAATCGGGTCGGCAGCCTCAACTGTCCCCCTCAATTGAGGGGGACAGTTGAAGTCAGTGGCTTCGAAGAAGCAATGACGGAAACAGGGGGTAAATTATTAATTTTGAATATAGTTTTTTTTAGAAAATAGCCCGAACCAGAACTATTCCAATGTAAACGGCAAGTATGCCCAAAAACAAACTTCCACCAACGTTCCATAGTAGTTGTCCGTATGAATGATCCTTCAAAAGATTCAAATTATTATATGCAAAAGACGAGAAAGTTGTGAACCCGCCACAAACACCAACAGCTAAAAACATGCGCCATTCAGAACTTAATAAATCTCCTTTTTCGGCTAACCCGAATACGATGCCAATAATCAGACTGCCAGCCATATTTGCAATAAAAGTTCCCCAAGGGAAAGTGCTTGCCATTCCTTTTTCAACAAAAATCTGAACAAGGTAGCGCATAACAGTTCCTATAAATCCGCCGGTTCCAACAATTAGAATATTTCGCAGCATTTTTTTAATAGTATTTAGATGTTTGTAATGAGTAGTGAGATCTGATTTGTTATTTCGAATCTGAGGAACGAAGGTGATAAATCTGCCTCAGGTAAGAGATTTCTCTTTACGTTCGAAATGACATTAAATTAAATATTACTTGGTTAATCTCACATTAAACTCCAACAATCTATTATTTTTAAGCATTCAAAAGTAATAAAAATGAGTGTACGGTTTTTTACAATGTTGATATTTGTTCTGATTGGGGTCAGTGGTTTCTCGCAGCAAAAGTTTGAAGGGGTTTTGAAAGAGTTATTTCAGCAACCCGATTATAAAAATGCATCGGTTGGAATTCACATTCAGGATTTAGAAACGGGAGAAACCCTTTTTGGAGTGAATGCTGAAAAGTCGTTAATACCGGCTTCAACTATGAAGCTAATAACCTCGGCAACAGCATTGGAGTTGTTAGGTGCTGATTATCGGTTTGAAACCAAACTGGGTTACATTGGCGAAACAGAAAAAAACAATACATTAAATGGCGACTTGGTTGTGATTGGCGGGGGGGATCCAACTTTGGGATCGGAACATTTTAAAGAACATTATTTTAATTTTTTTGAAAACTGGGCTAGAAAAATAAAAAATGCTGGTATTGAAAGAATTGATGGGGATTTGATTTTGGATGGTTCAATTTACGATTCAGAGAAAGTACCTGCAACCTGGATTTGGGAAGACATTGGCAATTATTATGGAGCCGGAGCAAATGCTTTTACTATTTACGATAATTTATTTCGTATCACTTTTAACTCGCCCCGAAAAGTTGGAAAGGCAACAGCAATTATTTCTATGAATCCAAATGTTGAAGGATTAGAAATTGACAATCAGGTAAAATCAGCCAACAATAACAGCGACAATGCTTATGTTTTTGGAAGTCCGTTGGATAAAGCAAGAATCATTCGGGGAACAATCCCGAGAAATCGAAAAGCCTTTACCATAAAAGCTGCCATTCATCAACCCGAAGAAATTCTGGCACAAGAGTTATTGAAGTATTTGGCAAAAGAGGGAGTTTTTATTTCGGGAAAAATTCGTTTTGAAAAAGTAAGTCAAAAGGATTTTAAAACTGTATTTATTCAGGAGTCGCCAACTCTTGCCGAAATTGTAAAAGTGTTGAATTACGAAAGTGTAAATTTGTTTGCAGAACATCTGGTAAAACATATTGCTGCAGAAAAAAGTGGAGTAGGGAATAGGGAAGTGGGAATTGAAATAATCAAAGAATTTTGGCAATCGAAAGGAATTTCAACTGAATATTTATTTATGGAAGATGGTAGTGGTTTGTCACATTTTAATGCAGTTTCTCCAACTTTATTTACGGCTGTTTTGAGTTACATGGCAAAAGTGAGTTCCAATAAAAAGGCATTTTTAAACTCGTTGCCCGGTGCCGGGAAAGGAACACTCTCACGTTTTAATCCTCAATTGTTTCCTGCAAATAGTTTAAAAGCTAAAAGTGGATCGATGACACGGGTACGATGTTACGGCGGTTATTTGATTTTAGATTCCGGGAAAACAGTTGTCTTTTCTATTATGGTAAATCATTTTTCTGGCGGGCATTCGAAGTTGATCGGGGAGGTTGAAAAGTTGTTGGAAGAGATGAAGAATTTCTAAAAAGTAATTTAATCTGTTTGTACCAATTGCATTTTGTTGCCAAACCTTATATAATTCTGAAGGTACTTTTTAAATGTTTTTGTAATGTGCATTTAGAAGATCAAATAAGATGTTTCTCTAATGTCGAACTCATGTTCAGGGATTTATGAAAGCTTCGACTATAAACTGAATAGCTCTTACTTCCCTTTTCTCCAGCGTGAGGTAGGAATTTTGGTTGGGAAAATCCCTTTGTTTACCGACTTTACATCTTCAACGGAATAAAATGCTTTGGGATTTGTAGAATTTACAATCTCCTCTACTTTCTGAATTTCTGAACGGTTAATAATACTGTAAATAATACTAACTGTTTCATTGCTTCCTTCCGCTTCGTGGTGGGTAATTCCGTAACCGGCAGCAGTAAGATTTTTAATCAAATTACTAGCTTTTTTACGAGTGATAATTTGAATTTTTACAATGCCAACTGCCAGTTTTTCTTCCAGAATCAGACCAATGTAATTCCCTGTTGCAAAGCCGGCAGCGTAGGTAACATAACAAACCCAATTGTCGAGGTTTTGGAATATTTTAGAAATGGCGATCAGCCAAATAAATACTTCGAAGAAACCCAAAATTGGAGCCCATGATTTTTGTCCTTTGGAAACCATTATTATTCTAAGGGTTCCAATGGTAACATCAACCAGCCTCGAAAGAAAAATTAATGCCGGTAGTATTGCATAAGTAAAAAGGGAACTATCGTAGAAAGTGCTATCCATTTACGTCTTTTTTATGTAAAAGTAAAAAAATGCGTGAATGTGACTTGAGGATTAGAAATTATATTTTAATCTCAGTTGAAAGCCAATATTGTTTTGATAAGTACCTGCGAGATTCCCTGTAAAGGTCAGGTCGATGTTAAAAGGAATGTGTTCTCGGTTTTTGCATTGGTCTTAAACCTTTTTGGCTAATAAAAATATTATTTTGATGTGTTTTTGGTGTTACTACAAAGCATGGCAGGATTTAAGGCAGAGCTACTTTCTTGGTTGTAAACTAATGTTTTCAAACTTTCGTTCCGTCTTTTGATTAGAACTGCCGGAATGTATGAAACAATTAAAGCAAGAATAATAAGTATAAGGAACTGTTGATGTATATTAATCGATAAATAGTTTAATCCAACAGCAATAACTACAAAAATCCCATTTACAAATACAATGGTAAGGGTTACTTTTAAGTGGTTACCGAAAAGGCGGAGTAATCTGTGGTGTACATGATTTGTATCTGGCGCAAAGGGAGATTTTCCTTGTTTTATTCGAATGGCAAAAACCCGAAGAGTGTCAATAAGAGGAACTAAAACAATGGCAAACGATACGGCTGGTGCTTCTTGCAAATAGATGGGCAGTTGCGGTGAGGAATCGATCTGGTTATACCTGACCAAAAGAGCCGACATGGTTAGCCCGATAACAAGGGAACCTGCATCGCCCATGAAAATTTTATTTGTAGTGCCAAAAACATTATAAATAAAAAATCCCAAAAGGCTTCCCACAAGGGCAAACGACATAACGGCATATTCAAATTCCTTAGCTAAAACAAACCATACACCAAAAGTAAAAGCTGCTACCATGGCCAGCCCCGAAGCCAGGCCATCTATTCCATCGATTAAATTGTAGGCATTAATAGTTAGTACCATTAAAAATAGGGTTGTTAAAGACCCGATAAAAAAATTTACATTGTGTAAGCCCAAAAAACCATGAAAATTGGTTAGTCTGATATTTCCTAAAAAAATAAGCAACAGAGCAGCAAAAACCTGGATAACGAATTTTTTACGATTTGATACAATTATAAGGTCATCTTTTAATCCAATAAAAAACACGAATATAATAGAGGCGATAATGTATTTTAATTCATCAAACGAATATCCGTTTGTAGAGATAATTGTACTTAGAATAAATCCTAGAAATATGGCTATTCCTCCCAGGGTAGGTACTAAATATTTGTGGATTTTACGATCATCTATTTTTTCAAAAAGATGTTTTTTTACAGATATCCTTACTATAGCAGGAATAGAAATAACAACCAGCAAGAACGCCAGCACTATTGAGAGTATAAAATATAAATGTGACATTTGTTAAAGATATTTTAAAGGGTAAACAAGTTCAAATATTTATAGAAAGGATATTTTAATTCTATTGTAGTTTGTTTATATTAATTAGGAAGTAGTCCACTCTTCAATCGAAAAGTATACCACTATTTATTCACCCGATGAACAAAATATGTTCATTGCAAAATGATAAATATGTATACAAAACAAGAAATTATCATC
>JABMPI010000163.1 GCA_013203755.1 Bacteroidota bacterium | reverse complement strand
CAACCATATCTGCAAGCTTTTTCACTAAGATACTTATTTGCTTGTAAATTCAGAAACACAGAGAAAGAGTTTATCAACTGATTATCAACACTCTGATGTGTTTTTAAGGTTTGACTAACTACTAATTTTAACCGGGAAGATTGGAAACAATTAACCGACTCGCCAATTATGGTTCCTGAATACGATTGGGAAGGAAAGTGTGTGGAAGGCGCTTCTGTTATTCAACGGGGAGACGAACTCTTTATGTTTTACGCAGGCTCGTACAACAATGCACCGCAGCAAGTTGGGGTTGCCAAAAGCAGCGATGGAATTGAATGGAAAAAACTTTCTACCCAACCATTTTTAGCCAATGGCAAACCGGGAGAATGGAATTCCAGCGAATCGGGTCATCCACATATTTTCAACGATTCCAACGGCAAAACCCACCTCTTTTATCAGGGAAATAACAACAAGGGAAAAAACTGGTTTATTTCGAATATAGAAGTTTTCTGGAATGAAGAAGGACCATTTTTGAAGAAATGATTAAATGCGGAAATACATGAATAAAGGAACGCATAAATGAAACTCAAGACATATTTTTTGTTTCACTAATTTTTATTTAAATTGAGTGCCTAACTAAACTTAAAAAAATGAAACAATTTGCAGCTCTTTTAATAGCAACCCTTTTATTCTTAACATCTACAAAAGCACAAAAAACACCCACCGGAAACCCAGCCGATTTCAAGGTAAAAACCTGTTTGCATTCGGTAAGTTATTTGGGAATTTGGCGCGGTCAAACTCAACTTACGGTAGACGAGTTTCTGATAAAAGCAAAAGAGCTGGGTTACGAAGGCGTGATGTTGGTTGCCAAACGTCCACATGTTTCGCCACACGATTACAACAAAGCTGACCGGGCAAAATTAAAAGCACGAATCGAATCGTTGGGACTAAAACTGGTTGGGCTGGCAGGTTACACCGATTTTACCGCAGGAATCGACAAACCCGGAATTCCCAACGCTGAAATACAAGCAAGCTGGGTTGGCGAAATTGCCGAACTCGCCAAAGATTTAGGAACCGATATGGTTCGCATTTTTACAGGTTACGAACGCCCGGGAATTGCCTACGACAAACAATACGCTGAAGTAGTTTCAGGACTAAAAATGGCAGGTAAACTTGCTGCGGAACATGGTGTAACTTTGGCGGTTCAAAATCACCACGATATTGCCTTGCACCACGATGCCATGAGTTGGCTGTTAAAAGAGGTGAACCTGCCTAATGTAATGGCTGGCTGGGATGCGTGGTCGCCAACATTGGAAGGTTTATCGACAGAAGAGCTGAAGCAATCTATTTTAAAAATGAAGCCATTTATTGTAAATACAATTGCGGCAGATTATGTTGCTCACCCACGTTATAATTACGTAAATAACCTCACCAACTACAAAGCAGAGCAACCCGCAATGCGTGCAGTTCCAATGGGTCGGGGAATAATCGATTACAAAATTTGGTTCGAGACCTTGAAAGAGATAGGATACCAAGGCTGGGTAGTTTACGAAATGTGCGAAGTTTTGGATGGAGGTGGTTCAATGGAAAACATGGACAAAACAGCTAAAATTTTTCTGGATTACATGAAACAGTTTGATTAAAACTATTTCTTACCTTTTAAAACCACAGATCATGAACCAAATTATTTTCCTTTTTACCGTGGTCTTTTTGTTTTCGGCCTGCAATTCATCTAAACAAAAAATAGAAAAAGAACCTGCAAAAATTAAAATATTAATTGATGCAGATGCCAATAACGAATTGGACGACCAACATGCACTTGCCTATGCATTTTTAAATAGCGAAGTATTTGACATTGTCGGAATAACCGTCAACAATACATTCAATGGAGAAGGTATTCAAGGGCATTACGACGAAGCTTTGCGCATAATTCGATTATTAAATCTGGAAAATAAAATGCCCTTAAAAAAAGGGGCAACCGGAACTTTCGAGGAAATTGCCCCTACCATTTCAGATCCTAATTTTGATGGTGCCGAAGCCGTAGATTTTATAATTGAGGAAGCCCTAAAAATGAAAGATGAGAAGTTGGTTTTACTTCCTATTGGAAAACTTACAAACGTAACGCTTGCCATTTTAAAAGAGCCAAAAATAATTGAAAAAATCCGTGTTGTTTGGCTGGGGTCTAATTACCCACGCCCGGGAGAATACAACCTTGAAAACGACATTACTTCTGTAAATCCGGTTATTGAATCGGGCGTTGAATTTGAAATGGTAACTGTTCGTTATAGCGATAATACCGGAACAACTGCGGTTAAAGTTACACGCGAAGAGATAGCACAAAATGTAAAAGGGAAAGGACCAAAAGCCAACACTCCAATTACAGGGAGACATGGCGGTGAATTCTCTACCTTTGGCGACTATTCCTACAATCTGTTTGAACATGCAGAAATGCACGGAAATCCTCCAACACGTTCACTTTTCGACATGGCTGCGGTAGCTATTGTTAAAAATCCTAACTGGGCAGAGAAGGTTGAAATACCTGCTCCAAAACTGGTTGGAAAAGCCTGGGAAGATCAACCCAACAATAGAAACACAATTTACATTTGGGAGAATTTTAACCGGGATGCAATTGTAAATGATTTTTATGAGGCATTGGTGAAATCCTATTGAAATTCGTAGAAATATACTTTAAATTTATTTACAAAAATAAATAGCACAGGCACTCTGCATATATCAATCCATCACAAATTTACAACCCACCGAAATAATATTGGCTTTAAGCCCTGAATCTCTGCCATAATTATTAAAGTTTAAATCGATACTTTTTAATCCAAATTTCCAGATATGCTGCCTGGTAAAAATATCGGTATAAGTAACACCAAAACCGAATTGATTAGCGCTATATTCAGACAAATCATAATCTGAAGTATAGAATTCATCTGTTGAAATAAGCTGATCATAGGGTGCAAAATAATCTGCAGCCGTCTGATTATAGAATCTATAAGAAGGGTACAAAGTAAATTTATCTGTAATTTTTATTGGAATCTCAATACTTGCGGTATAAGATCCAATACCCCAATCATCGGAATAGTAGCGGTAAAAAGTGCGTAAAACAAATATTTCGTTAATATAATAGTTTAATCGACCTCCAACAGCCACCTTAAATCTTGAGCCAGGCAATCGTTCTACATCATCTGCTAAATGGAAGTTCTCTATAAATGAATTTGCTACATCGCTAAAATAGACGCGTTGAAACGGAGTTGATAAAAGACCTTGTTGCGTTACAAAATCGAGTGCCAAAGATCCTTGTAATTTTTTAGATATAATTTGAGAAAAAGAAAATCCTAAGGAATAGGAATTTCGCCCATTTTTACTGAAAGGAGTAAAGGATGGATTATAATTGGGGTTACCAGTAATTGTATATTTATTTAAATTGAAAAAACCCTTGTCACCACCAGAACCTCTTAATTCAGCCGGGTAAATTGTTCGCCATTTATCTAAATGTACTTTTGTATTTATACTAAGTTCTGTATTTTTTTCATTAAATAATTTAGTATAACTACCGCCAAATCCCAATGACGAATAATCAAATTCTGTAGAAAAAGATAGATTCCCTGTCCAAATCTTATTTCTATCATCGGAACTATGACTGTAGTATGCAGTTATATTATTCCAAAGGTCGGAAGATGAAGCTCCCGATGATGCTTGAAAAGGATCCGCTGGTTTGTCTCCGTCAAAAGGATTAATGTTACTTGAAGATGCCGAGCTGTATGCGGAAACACCAGCATCAATGGTTAAAACATCATCTTCATTTAATGGAATAGATATTACAATCGTACCCGTTAAATCTATTAATTTTTCTGAACCAAAACCACCGCTAACAGCAGCGTTGTCTCCATCTTGTGAATAATAGCTGCTTAAAAAATCTATTTCAACCGATTCTAAAACACGTTTTTTATAAACTTGTGTGGAGTCTTTACCATTCTCCTGGGTATATCCAACTATTGATAGTAACAATGAGAATATGATTACAACTAATTTTTTCATAAGCTTTCTTTAATTGCAGCCGCAACCTCCACCTGTTTTTCCACCATTTGCCCCTACGGCAGCTTCGCGATAGGAATGAAAAGTTGATACATTTCTATTTGACTTTTTATCAGCCAAAGCCATATCCGGATCGTTGATGCTAATTTTTTCGTAGCCTTTTACAGCTACACATGAACTAAAAAAGCCAAGCATTAAAATTATACTCAAACCAAATAGCTTTTCGGTTATTATACTTGTTCTTTTTATCCACAACTTCATTAAAAAACTTT
>JABMPI010000162.1 GCA_013203755.1 Bacteroidota bacterium | reverse complement strand
TGCATTTGTGAAGAAAAATCGCTCCACCAACGGAAATAATAAGGTGCCATATTGTATTGGTACGGACGAATACCACGCGGTCCTAACCACATGTCCCAATCTAAACCTTTCGGTGGTTGTTCCGGTGCCATTTTTCCAATACCATGAGGAAACATATTACTTATTCGGGCAGCCCTGGCAGCCGACACTTTACCAATTTTACCGTTTGGAATTTCTTTCGCTAATTTCTGATAAACAGCAGATCCCCTTCGATTTAAACCAACCCCAACTACCTGATTACTGGCAGCCTGAACTTCTACCATTTTACGTCCTTCGTAAATTGTAGCTGTTAAAGGTTTTTCTACATAAACATCTTTCCCTGCCTGAATTGCATGAATAGTTTGTAATGCATGCCAGTGGTCGGGTGTGGCAATACAAACTGCATCTATATCTTTATCGGCAAGCAAATCGCGATAGTCTTTGTAAATTTTAGGTGGTTTTGCAAACTGCTCCCCCATTTTAGGAATTCTGCCTTCCAACGATTCTATAAATCGCGGGTTAACCTGTTCTCTGTTGCGTGTGGTGTAAGGTTCGTACGCATCGCACAAAGCTGCTACTTCGCAATCTTTGTTATTCATAAACATTTTAAGCAATTGAGACCCCCGGTTACCAATACCAATAAATCCTACTCTAATTTTGTCGTTGGCTCCAAATATGCGGGAAGTTTCGTTGGCTCCAATAACATGAAGACCAGCGGACATGCCAGCAACTGCGGCAGTGCTTTTTGTTATAAATTCACGACGTGTATTATTTTTCATAGTTTAGATTTAGATTTTATCTTTTAAAGATAATTTTTTTCTAATATAATCTTAAAATCAGAGACAAATATTTAGCTCGAAGCATATGAATAAGAATAGCACAAACATACTGAACATAATAAGCGTTGTTTTTCTATTGCTTTCTATTTACTTGTATTCCACTTTCTCAAAAAAACAATTAATCCTCAATTTTAATATATGGAAATAATTAATTGGATAGTAAATGTAAAAGCTTTAAAAATTTATTCATCCGAATATTTCAACTTACTTGTTAATTTTTTGTTAAATTAGTCAATCTTTAAAAATTCAATTACTAAACCTTTTATTATGAGTACCGAAGAACTAAACCGTAGGAATTTTATTTCAAAAACCACACTGGGTGCTGTTGGAGTGATTGGAGCCAGCAGTTTACTTAGCTCATGTTCAGATTCAAAATCAACAAGTAAAGAGATTAAGTTGCCCGAATTACTGGATCAGGCGCCGGATGGCAAAGTGATAAAAGCAGGTCTGGTTGGTTGTGGTGGCCGTGGAACCGGTGCTGCCATTAACTTTTTAGATGCTGGTCCAAATTTACAAATTGTTGCTTTGGGCGATGTTTTTCAAGATAGAATTGACAATTGTCGCGCAGAATTAAAAACACAAAAGGGTGTTGAAATAGCCGATGAAAACTGTTTTGTGGGCTTCGACAGTTATGAAAAAGTAATTGATTCCGGTGTAGATTTGGTACTGTTTTGTACACCACCCCATTTTCGCCCTGCGCATGTTGCAGCGGCTATAAATGCACGCAAACATGTATTTATGGAAAAACCCTGTGCGGTTGATCCGGTTGGTGCACGATCGATTCTGGTGTCGTCGAAGAAAGCAGAATCACTTGGACTTTGTATGGTAAGTGGCACAATCCGTCGGGTTCAAAAAGATTATATGGAAACGCAACGCCGGGTTGCAAATGGCGAAATTGGCGAAATTACAGGAGCGAACATCATTCGTAATGGAGGTGCACTTTGGTGGCGCAAACGACGTCCTGAATGGACAGACATGGAATACATGTTGCGCAACTGGGTAAATTTCTGCTGGCTTTCTGGCGACCACATCACCGAACAGTTTATTCACGAAATTGATGCAATGAGCTGGCACATGGGAAAAAACCCCGAAAAAGCAATTGGTTGGGGTGGTCGGCAACGAAGAATCTCGGGCGATCAATACGATTTTTTTAGCATTGAATATGTATATGAAAATAAAGTTCGGGCACATTGTGCAGCCCGCCAGATAAATGGTTGTACCAACCGGAAAGTTCAGCAAATAAATGGAACCAAAGGCTTTGCCGATGCTGCCGGAAAACTTTACGACCTGCAAGGAAATGAAATTTGGAAGTATCCACATCCCGAAGAGGGAGACAC
>JABMPI010000161.1 GCA_013203755.1 Bacteroidota bacterium | reverse complement strand
AGTCTGGCAGGAGGATGCAGAGGCTTAACTTCAGTTGACCTGTTGTTGCTTCTCCTGCGCCTATTCAGAAATCCAAAGTTCTTCTTCCTCATTCTCGTTCTAAATTTGTTCAGAATGTAGATGGCACTATTCGTTTAGCTCCTTCTGTGCTTAATACACTATTCTCCACCATTCGATAAACAGCTTTTTGAATATCACCCCTCGGAACTTCCGGGACTCTATCCTGAATTTCAGAGAGTTTGCTTTCGCCGTTCAACCTTATATCTTCAACAATCAAAGCCTCCAGCTTATGCGGTTCAATTGTCTTTAACGATGGCGTAATGTTTAGTTTCGCTTGAGCAAACAATTCAGGATTCAGTAAGTATTCTGTACCTTTCTTAATTCCTCTGCTAATTAAAATCCCTTTTTCAATCAGCGTACCAATCCATGAACGCATTTTATCTTCCTGATTCAACTGTAGTTTCCCTGATAATTGTGTCGATGGGATTTTCTTTTCAGTGGCAATTACGCCTAAAGTAATGTATTCCTTTTGCGTTAATTGAAAATGTTTGTCAATGTAATCAAGAATCGAAACTATCTCAGGATTAACAGAACCAGAATAAATGGTAACAGCTACCTTGGTAAAAGTGCTTTCTATTTCAGGCAGTGGTTTTGCATCGCGAGCCAGTTTCTCGAATACTAAATCGTAACCGGAACCTTCTCCTTCCATTAATTTCAAATGGCTTAACAGTTGTATTAAGTGTGGATTTCTACGGTGTCTTTCGTGCAGAATATTGTTTTTTGTGATACCAAGAGGCAAGCCCCCTGGATTAGTAATTGTCATTCTGTCGGAATAAACCTCAATGAAAATATCGCCTGATATGGTGTATTTTTTATGAGCAATGGCATTGATAAGTAGTTCGCGAACAACCTCCTCTGAGTATTGCCTTATTCTTTTCCTAAATAGGCCATCTGGTAATTCCGTACTGTAAGTTAATTCAACAGCTTCTTTTTCGATTTCCTGTAAAAGCTCTTTTGGATTATGAAGGTGGAAATGCCAATCACTTTTTCTGATTTTTTCTTCCCTATCATTATAAACAATATACTGAACGGTTACCGGATAGCTTAAAGCTGCTCGTTGCTGAGGTTTTCCTAACCATAGTATGCCGAGATTAGTTAAATATCCTACGGGAGATAACAATTGATAAAACTCCAGAACCTCCTTAGTCTCTTTACTTTTAATAAAACCCGAGACCTTATCCGATGTTTTAAGGTCGTACATTAACGATTCAATTTTAGACTGGTCGGCATCATGCAAAGGAACTTTATGAGCAACCACAATTTCCCATTGAAATGCAGTTTTTTCAGCTGCTAAGTCTGTCAATTCTTCGTTTCCAACCGGGAAACAATTATCTGATACACGAATAAAAACTTTACCCGATGACGTTGTTGCAATGGTTCTTGTCGATGGCAAAATATTCAAAATGAAATATTCTCCTCCGTTTTCATGGCGTATAATTTCAGGATTAACAATTCCCACACCATCAGTTAAACCACGAAGTTTTTTTACAACATCATTTATAATTTTCTGTTCAATATTTTGAATCTCAGGAGGTACACTTTCTTTATCTTCAATACCAATAATTATTTCACCACCCTGCGCATTGGCAAAGCATACACAAGTTTCTGCAAGTTTTTTTAAGTCGGCAGTTCTGCCGGTTACTTTTCGTAAACTTTTATAATCTTTGTTTTTGTCTTCTACCATATCTTATTGGATATCTTTTCTCAATCTAAAAATAATTTTGGCATTACTTGCAAATTGTAAAATAAGTACATTTTAATTTTACACACAATCTTTTTCAATTTATTCCACTCCATCAAAAAACGATTCGGCATATTGCCGGTATTCCCAAATAATACCAATTGCACTTTGAAATGCTGCATGGCAATTTTAAAGTTTACAATGGTTAATGCCGATGCTACAACAAAGGAGAAAACTGAGCGAAGCGATAGTATGCGACATTTGCTTGTTAAATCGGTATAAGTTGTTGGAAAAAATAAAGCCGTCCCATACAAATTCCTTTAGGACGACGCAAGGCCCATAACTGTATAGAGCTCTTGTATTATTAAGAGTCGAACTTAATCGAACAGTGGGGAAGCGGGATAAACCGTATTATAAATTTCTGTGTACATGGTTTGCAAATACCAAAGACTGCCGACCAAATATCGGCGAATAAACCACTGGATATCGGCGGATTGCAATGAGCAAGAAAAAGTCGTATTAGAATACCTATTAGATAATATTTCGGTTAAATCAAGTCAAGTTGAGAAGTTGCTAAATAGTCAAACCTTAAAAACACACCAGGGTGTTGATAATCAGTTGATAAACTCTTTCTTTATGTTTCTGAATTTGCAAGCAAATAAGTATCTTAGTGAAAAAGCTT
>JABMPI010000160.1 GCA_013203755.1 Bacteroidota bacterium | reverse complement strand
TCGTGGTAGGCCCACTGCCAGCTGTATTCAAATTTTGCTTCGTCTTTAGGCTCGTAATTGGCGGTGTCCAGATAATTCACCCCGGTTTCTAAACAGGCATCCATAATTGGTAAATCCTGATAGGGCAGGGCAACATTAATTACCAATTCCGGTTGAAACTTTTTAATTAATTCAACAGTCTCAACAACATTGTCTGCATCTAATTTTGCTGTTTGAATTCTGCCTTTCCCAACTTCCTTCGCAATAATCTCACATTTTGAAACCGTGCGACTTGCCAACATAATTTCTGAAAATACATCTGGATTATCGGCGCATTTGCTTGCAACCACACGCCCAACTCCTCCGGCTCCAATAATTAAAACTTTGCTCATTTTTTAACTTTGAAATATTCAATTAAAAATTTATAATTTTCACGGTAAAAAGTAAATACATTTACTTCTAAATTTACGCAGCAAAATAAGCAATTTTTTTAATGAAAAATACACCTCGTAAAAACGAATTTAATCCCAGCGGAGTGGGACTCAAAAACGGCAATTTTATTGGACTTCCGTTTACAGAAGATTCAGCCAACATTGTGTTGATACCAGTTCCTTGGGATGTTACCGTATCGTATGGTGAAGGTACGGCACTTGCACCGCAGGCAATTTTAGAGGCATCTGTGCAGCTCGATTTATATGATGCAGATGTAAAAGATGCATGGAAACAGGGAATTTTTATGCAGCCATTAAATGAAAATATTTTAGAAGACAGAAATGAAGTTCGTCCGCAAGCTGCCATGTATATAGATTTTTTGGAAAACGGTGGAAGTGTGACCGAAAACGTGGGAATGAAATCTGCTCTGGAAAAAATTAATAATCGATGTGAAGAATTAAATAATTGGGTTTACCGACAATCGAAGAGTTTATTGGAACAAGATAAATTAGTTGGAATTGTTGGTGGCGACCACGGTGTTCCGCTTGGATTTATAAAAGCTTTGTCTGAAAAATATGCCGATTTTGGTGTATTACAAATTGATGCTCACATGGATTTACGAAACAGCTACGAAGGATTTACCTATTCTCACGCATCCATTTTTAATAACGCACTTGAACTAAAAAGTATTTCGAAATTGGTACAAGTTGGAATTCGTGATTATTGCGAAGAGGAAGTTGAAAGAGTGATTCAGGAAAGTGAACGAATCTCAGTATTTTACGACCAGCAAATAAAAGAGAATATTTTTAACGGTTCAAACTGGAATCAGCAATGCGAGGAGATAATAAAAGAGTTACCCAAGAGAGTTTACATTAGTTTCGATATTGATGGATTAGACCCGAAACTTTGCCCGATTACTGGTACGCCGGTTCCAGGTGGATTGGAATTTTCAGAAGCTACTTTTCTCATTAAGAAACTGGTTGAAAGTGGTCGCAATATTATTGGTTTTGATGTGTGCGAAGTGGGAAATAACGATTGGGATGCCAGTGTTGGAGCAAGAATTATTTATAAGCTTTGTAATTTAATGGGTAAATCCTGGTAGTCTTTGCAAAAAAAAACTCCAAATACTGAGTTACTCGCGTTTTCAAAACAGTAGATTGCAAGAGCAAACTCCTTGATTTAGAAGATTTCGAAAGCCTTGTTTTTGATACTTTCTTATCAAAGACTTTTTAGAGGCATCTGAGATTTTTTGTTTGAATGTGTAGCACGTTGATAGTCAATTGTTTTTACTAGTTTGTTTTTCAATATTATTTTTAGAATCTCACCCTGTTATTTATTCAGAAAAAATGGTTTTATTTGCGAACTGTAACAAGTAATAATATTTAACCACTTTTTATGACTACGTAAATGAAAAATACTTATTTTGATTTGATTGAGCAGAGCTACTATTTTCCACAAGAGGGCTTTGATTTAAGAGACAATAGCCTGACATTTCATGGGATCTCTTTAAAACATCTGATTAAAAAGTACGGAACTCCGTTTCGGTTCATTTACCTGCCAAAAATTGGCGACCAAATTAAAAAGGCGCGAAACCTGTTTAATAAGGCAATCAAAAAAAACAATTACAAAGGGAAATATTTTTACTGTTATTGCACCAAATGCAATCACTTTTCTCATGTAATCAGCGAAGCATTAAAACACAACGTAAATCTCGAAACATCATCATCGTACGATATCGATTTGATTCTGAATTTGTTTCACGATAAAAAAATTGATGTAAACCGCCAAATTGTACATAATGGTTATAAAACCGACGATTATTTAAAGAAAATTTTAAAGCTGCAAGATATTGGTTTTAAGAATAATATTATTGTTTTAGATAGTATTAATGAGTTAAAACGGATTGAAAAACTGGCAAAAGATATAAAGGTGAAAATTGGGATTCGAATGGCGATTAATGAAGAGTCGCAATCGTCGTATTACACTTCGCGTTTGGGAATCAGGCACACCGAAATTCTCGATTTCTTCAACAAGAAAATCAAAGGAAAGGAAAACATTGAATTAAAAATGTTACACTTTTTTGTTGATGCAGGAATTAAAGACAGCTTGTATTATTGGGGTGAATTTCAGAAAGCGATGAAGTTGTACATCGACTTGAAAAAGCAGTGTGATTCTTTGGATTCGTTTAATTTAGGTGGTGGTTTTCCAATTCGGAATCACCTTGGTTTTGAATACAATTACGAATATCTAATAAACGAAATTGTATCGAATATTAAAGATGCCTGCAATGTTGAAGATTTACCACACCCTGATATATATACTGAATTTGGTAAATATACAGTTGGAGAAAGTGGCGCAATAATTTTTGAAGTTCTGGAGCAAAAACAACAAAACGATACCGAAAGCTGGTACATCGTTAACAACAGTTTAATGAACACAATTCCAGATGCATGGTCGATTTTCGAAAAATTTATTTTGCTGCCAATTAATAAATGGGACAACGAATATAAACGTGTAAATATTGGCGGAATTAGTTGCGACCATTCAGACTACTATAATTCGGAAGACTTTAACCAGGAAGTATTATTGCCATCGTATACCGAAGAAGAAGGAGAAAAAGAACCGCTGTATTTAGGCTTTTTTCATACGGGGGCATATCAGGATGCGATTAGCGGTTACGGAGGCATAAAACATTGCTTGATTCCATCGCCAAAACACGTAATTATAGACCGCGATGAAAAGGGGAATATTGTGGATTACGTGTACCGAAATGAGCAGTCGGCACAAGAAATGTTTAAAATATTAGGGTACGAGAAATAAGCTTTTAAATACAATCACTTTAAACTTTGTTATATTTAGCCTTTAATTTCATCTGCAGATGGAATTTAAATTGTAAGTACGATATTGATTTTAAATTTCAATTTATGGATAGCAAATTGTTAAGTGAAATTATAAAAAACAGAAGGGCAACACCACCGCGGTTTTTAGGAAAAAAAGAAATTCCTAAAGAAATCATCCAACAACTTTTGGAAAATGCCAATTGGGCTCCCAATCATAAAAATACAGAACCCTGGCGATTTAAGGTTTATACCGGAGAATCAAAACAAAAACTGGCAGAAGAAGTTTATTCTTTATTGATTGAAAAAATAGAATCGGGAGCTAAAATAAATCCACAAAAAGTAGATAAATTAAAAAATACTTTGGAACGAGTACCGGTTGTAATCGCAATAATTTTGGAACGAGATGCTGCCCAAAGAATTCCGGAATGGGAAGAGCTTGCAGCGGTTACTATAGCTGTTCAAAATATGTGGTTAACGGCAACTGCAATGGAATTAGGTGCATTTTGGGCAACACCTAAATTTTTGCCCATGTTGAACGATATCCTGGAATTGAAACCCGGGCAAAAGTCACTTGGTTTCTTTTATGTTGGAGAAATTGCTTTGGAATATCCTTCGCCGGGAAGAGGAGATGTTGAGGCGAAAGTTGAGTGGAAAGAGTAAAATAAAAAGGAGTTGCAGGTTACAAGTTTCGAGTTTAAAGTTTAATCAAAGTCCCAAATTCCAGGTTCAAGAGGTTTAGTTAATTGGAAGGTTTCTGCTTATTTCTCTTCCAAAACCTTCAATTTCAATTCTTTTGTTTGAAAGTGTTACAACAGAAAATGCATTTTCATTTTCCGTGTCCACCATTCCATGCATTGTAATAAAATGAATCCCGTTTTGCATAGCATAATCTCCGGCGTGGTTATGTCCGTTTATCCACGCTTTTACGCAATCGTATTTATCTATAATCCTTAGTATATTCTCAGTATTCCAGAGAGAATGAGCACCAAATGGCAACAGCGGATAATGACAGAATAGAATTACCTTTTTGTTAGTTTTTTCAGCTTCACTAAGTTGTTTTTCCATCCACTCAATTTGAGTCTCGCTCATTCCTCCATTCCATTCTTTATTGTTGGGTTTCTTTTCATCGGTGAGTTGCTTTAGTAACTTTTTTGCCTGTTCAACTACATTTGTATTAGTAGATTGAAGCGTAATTTCATTGCCATTCAGAAAAATAAATTGCCAACTGTTTTTGTTGAACGAATAATAAGTTTCCGAAAGATTTAACTGTTCAGGCACTTTATCAATAAATTCCTTTTCAACCGATAAATCGTGGTTTCCGGTTACCTGAAAAACTTCCTTTTTTGATTCTTCCAAAATAGAATTTACTTTGGCAAAACTTGAATAATCGCGATCGATTAAATCACCTAATCCAACTACAAAATCTATCTTTTTATTCTGGTTGAAATCAGAAATACAATCGGTTAATTTCGAAAGTGAATTTCGGTAGTATCTATTACCGGCTGTTTCGCAATCGCAGTATTGGCAATCGGCAAAAATGCCAATTTTAATTTGTGCGTCAGAAGTTTTTAAACAAATAATTCCCATTAGAATAAGGATGATTGTTTGTACAATTCTCAAATGTATTTTTTGTCTCATATCTCAGGTTTAAAAATCGAATAATCTATTTTACTAATTTAGAAGAATAATTTAAAAAACAAACGATGCGGATATTATTTACAGGAATTTTGGTTGGACTACTATTTTTTACATCACTTGCAGAAATCAAAATCAGCAAAAAAGAGAAGGGTGAAATTAATAGTTTGTTAGATAAACAAGTTGTGGCATGGAATGCAGGTAATCTCGAAAAATTTATGGAAACCTATTGGAATTCGGAGAAGCTCTCTTTTGTAGGTTCGCGGGGCCCAACTTACGGCTGGCAGGCAACATTGGACAGGTACAAAAAAGGCTACCCAAACAAAGCGGCCATGGGAAAACTTAAATTTACCATTCTAAATATTTCAAAAATAGATAAAAAAACGGTTTTGGTTATTGGTAAGTTTGAACTTGCTCGCGAAATTGGCGATTTGAGCGGACATTATACCTTAGTTATTCAGAAAATTAAAAATGAATGGCTGATTGTGAGTGATCATTCCAGTGCTGAAAACTAAGGAAAAAGATAATTATTCAATCAGGTCTACAACCTTAATGTTTGTGTTTTTATAAATATTTGTAGCAGGTAAAAAATTGGGTGATAAAATTCCAGCTGCAAACGATCCTGCTCCTATTAATATTGGTATTGCACCAATTGCTGATCCAGACCAGGCAATTACAACTAATCCACCTATTACTCCGTAACCTCCAATTATAAACAACGATCCTGAAACTAAAACATTTAGTACAAGGGGATTATTTTTAATCCTTGCAATGCTTGTAATAGGAACAATAACATTTTTAATCATAACCTCATCGTTATCCATAATTTTAAGTTTTCCACTAAGTTTCCCTCCATTTATTGTTTTTACTCTAATCCGTTTATTTTCTTTAAACACAGAAACTTTTCCGGACTCAGAATTCGTTATACTTAGGTATTTTTCTTGCGAGTTTACATTTGTTGCCATAAAAAAAACGATTGCAAATAAAATTGTTTTCATACTTAATATTTTAATAGGGTAAAGTAATTGCATTGCTGTTTCCTTGCGCTTATATATTTGCCGAAGGAAATGACTTCGTATTAAAGGAAGTGCTTATGATAACATAATATAGATTAAATTGTTTAGGTGTACATTTATGGTTGATGTTGAATTTTCAGATTTTTACCATATAAACAGAAACTACCAACATAATTAACGCCACCGCAGCACCACCAATAAATGCAATTCCAACTCCGCCAAATGCATAAAAAATTCCAATAAAAAGTGGACCGATTGTTTGTCCCAATCGCAGTACCATGCTGTAAATCGACATAAAACCAGCCCTTTCGCTTAAGGGGGCAAATCCAACCAGCAGTGTTTGAATTCCAGGGAAAAGCATTCCGTGAGCCATTCCGAAAGTTGCCAGTGGAATTATAAGTTGCCACTTCGTATTGGCCACCGACAGAACCAGCATTGAAATTATATAAAGGATAAAACTTATGGTGAGTTGTTTTTTCGGTTTAATTTTTCGATTAATCCATTTAATTTGGGAAGATGTGATTGCAGTAATTATTGAAAATCCCCCTGTAAACAAACCAATTTGAAAAGATGAAGATTGAAATCTTTCTGCCATTAATTGGGGTAAATAAGACAAAATTGCACCGTATAATACCACAAAAACCAGAACATTAATAATAAATAAACCCCAAACTGTTTTTTGATTGATTATTTTCCAGGTTCTGATTAAATATTCTTTTAAGTTTTGTTTTTTTATCGGCTCAGGATTTTTAAGCCAGAAAATTGCCAAAAGAGCCGTCGGAATAGCCAGAATGGGAAGGGCAAACGGATATTGCCAGCCTGCCATTGCCAATGTTCCGCCGATAAATGGGAAAAGTGCTGTTCCTGTGCTAAGTACACTGACATTGTATCCCATAACTTCACCACGTTTCTCACCGCTAAAAAGGTCACCAATTAAGGTAACATTCAACGAACCCAGCGGAGCGGCTCCAATTCCCTGAAAAAACCGTAGCACCAACAAAATTTTCCAATCATTTGTAAAAAAACAACCTAACCCCGCAATTCCAAACAAAAAAAGTGAAGGTAAAAGAATTGTTTTTCTCCCGAATCGATCGGCTAAAACCCCAGCCACCGGCGACAAAAATATTCCGGGAAAAGTAAAAACTGTTATTAGCAAAGTAACCCGGGTTGGAGTGAGGTTAAAATGTTCAACTATCGATGGAAAAGCAGGGAAGATACTTGCAACGCCCATTATGGCCATTAAAGTTGTCAGAAAAATTATAGTTAGGTTTTTTTTGTCCATCAGAATAAATTGGTCTAGTAAATTTAGCTTTTATAAGGAAAGGTCAAATTGTTATTTTTTTTGCAATGTTTTTAATCATTCCGTTAAAAATAAAAAAATGGAACGGTAAAGTAACGAGCCAGTAAAATCTTCCTAAAACACCTTTTGGACGAAATGTTGCAGATTGGTGTAAAACATTATTCTCATCAATCTTAAATTCTAGCCAGGCTTCTCCGGGTAGTTTTATTTCTGCAAAAAGCAGCAATCTTTTTTTATCTCTGCTTGCATATAAAACACGCCAAAAATCGAGTGCATCGCCCGAATGAATTTCGTTTGGTAAGGTTCGGCCGCGTCTTAATCCAACACCTCCAAATAACTGGTCGAAAAATCCCCCGATTTTCCAAAGCCAGTTTGCATAGTAATACCCTTTGTCGCCACCAATTGTCCAGATATTGCGCAATACCTTTTCAGCATCAGCAATTTGTACCTTTTTCTCATTCTTGTAACAACCAAAATTTGGAACCTCAATAAAATCGGAAAGTGAAAGTCCCAGGCTGCTGCTAATAATTGAATCTTTCCAACTGCTTAAAACTAAATTCTGTTTTATTTTAATGAAAGCATTTTTTATTGCTATTCTATAAGTAATTGGTTGAACCTTAAGCATTTTTTCAAGGTCATTATTTTCGCAAATCACTTCGTTTTTCATACTATCTGCTAAACTAATCGCAAGTTTGTATGAAACTGATGTAATAAAAAATAACCAATAAGATGAAAGTCGGGGCGAAATTAAAGAAGTCGTATAAATACTACGTTTTAACTTTCTTATTTCAGCATATTGTAACATCATCTCTTTGTACGTCAGAATCTCCGGTCCTCCAATATCAAATGTCCCGTTAAAACATTGCTCATGAAAAAGAACCCGGCGTAAATAGGTAATTACATCGCGAATGGCAATGGGTTGAGCTTTTGTGAGAATCCATTTTGGTGTAATCATTATTGGAAGTTTCTCAACAATGTCGCGAATCATTTCGAAGGATGCACTGCCAGAACCCACAATAATTCCTGCGCGCAAAACAGTTAATGAATAGTGGTCGCTTTTTAAAATATCTTCCACTTTTTTTCTCGACAACAAATGTTTTGAAAGTTTGGCTTCGTTAGAAATTCCACTTAAATAAATCACCTGTTTTACAGCGGTAGATTCTATGTATTTTTTAAAATTACTTGCTGCTTTCGATTCCAGAGAGTCAAATTTTTCCGAAGAAGTAGTCATGGAATGAATGAGGTAATACGCAGCATCAATATTTTGTGGAAAGGCATCTGGTGTAATGTCTTTTAAAAAATCGATTTCAATAATTTCAACCTGTTTTAGTAAATTTGGATGAATCGTGAGCCTGTTTTTCTCCCTCACACAGCAAATTATTTCGTGCCCTTTTTCTATGAGCACCGGAAGCAAACGTTTGCCTAAATAACCTGTTACACCTGTTAAAAGTATTCTCATAGGCTTTAAATATAATAATAAAATGAAATTAATCGTGGAATTATCAATAATCGTCAAAATGAGAGATAGATTCTCTAGGGCAGAAATTTTATGTTTTTTACTTTAGGATTAATTATTTTTGGGATACTTAAATAATTTATTGAGCAATTCCGAGATAAAAACAGGTTTGAATTTCCTGACTTAAATTCTTTTTTCATGAAACCACAAATGCTACTTTCGTAGCTCAAATTAAAACTACATAGCTGTGAAAATAATAGTACTACTTTTTATTCTGATTAGTCAGATTGCTTTTGCCCAACAAAAACAGATGAGCCTTGAAGACGCCATTTCTGGACGGTCTTCTTATCTGCAACCTTCAACTTTAGATGGTGTTTCGTGGAAAAACGACGCTGTTTTTACCTTTGTTGAAGACGAAATTCTCTGGAGTGAGTCGGCTAAAAAGGGAGAAAAGAAAGCCGTAATTAGCTTAAAAGTATTGAATGAAATAATTGGAGACAAATTATCTGCTTTACCAACCTATTTATGGTTGGGTGAAAATGAAATTCAAATTCAAAATAAATTGGAATATTTTGTATTGAATGTGGAAGAAAAGAAAATTAGATACAAAATTATTTTACCCGAAAATGCCGAAAATAGAGTATTTAATGAAGCGGGAAGATTTGTTTCGTTTACCCGGAACGATGATTTGTTTGTTGCTTTTTTAGATGGAAAAATTACTCAAATTACTTCCGATGGAGGAAATGGAATTGTAAACGGAAAATCGGTTCACCGCAACGAATTTGGAATTTCCGACGGAATTTTTAATTCACCCAATGGAAATTACATTGCCTTTTACCGAAAGAACGAATCGATGGTGAAAGATTACCCACTGGTTAATTTTATGGCGCGGGAAGCAGAACCAACACCGGTAAAATATCCAATGGCAGGAATGAAAAGCCACCATGTTAAAC
>JABMPI010000159.1 GCA_013203755.1 Bacteroidota bacterium | reverse complement strand
GGAAAAGCCTTTGCAAATGTTGTTTTGAAAACCGATGTTAAAATTTTAACCTTGGCTCAAAATTCATTCAAATTAATTGAAACTGGTGGTGCATCAACTATGGAAAGTTTCTCTGCTAATGCAGGCGAAGCAAAAACGATTGTAAAAGACGTTCAAAAACAAACGGGTAAAATTTTGTTGAACGATGCTGAAATTGTTGTTTCAGGTGGTCGCGGATTAAAATCTGCCGATAATTGGGGAGTAATTGAAGATTTGGCTGAAGTGTTAGGTGCAGCAACTGCATGTTCTCGTCCGGTTTCCGACGAAGGTTGGCGTCCACACGAAGAACACACCGGGCAAACTGGTAAAATAATTGCGCCAAACTTATATTTTGCAGCTGGTATTTCAGGTGCAATCCAACACATGGCAGGTATTAGTTCGTCGAAATGTATTGTTGCAATTAACAACGATGCCGATGCTCCTGTATTCGAAAGTTCGGATTATGGAATTGTTGGTGATGCCCTAAAAGTGCTGCCAGCACTTACTGCAGCTATCAAAGAAGCTAAAAATAAATAACATAAAGGACAGGGCAAGTTGCCCTGTTTCCTTTTTTATTATGTAAGTCAGAAACAGGATGTGTGAATTTCAATTCACACAAAATACAATTGGCTTATTACTTACTACTTTTGATTTTACTAAAATCAAACCTAATGATTAAACAAATTTTATTTGCACTGTCGCTTTTAATTACCATAGGTGTTTTTGCTTACACAACACGTAAATTAATAGCGTTATTTAAACTAACCAAACCTGCATTTGTGGTTACCGATTTTGGAAAACGAATTGCTGTAACACTAAAAGTGGCATTCGGTCAAACCAAAATAATGCGTCGTCCGGTAATTGGGTTTATGCACGCTTTGGTTTGGTGGGGATTTCTGGTAATCCTTTTTGGAAGTATCGAAATGGTTATCGATGGATTGTTTGGAACAGAACGTGTTCTTGGTTTTCTCGGTGTGGTTTACGATGTCCTTTTTGCTTCGGGCGATGTATTTGCATTCCTGATTGCAATTTTAGTAGCAGCTTTTTTATTCCGCAGAATTGCGATGAATGTAAAACGGTTTAGCGGCGTTGAGATGAAACATAAATCGCATGTTGACGCAAACATAGCCTTGACAATTATTTTGATTTTGATGGTAACGCTTTTGGGAATGAATACATTTTACATTCTTGGTGCAACCAGTGCAGGTCACCAAGTTGTTGGTATTTATCCAATCGCTTCAATATTTGCAGGATGGTTTGGCGGAATGTCGGGCGAAACTGCGCACCTCTTCCACGAAATAAATTGGTGGGGACACATTCTTGGTATCTTCTTTTTTGCCAACTACTTACCCTATTCAAAACACTTCCACGTGTTTATGTCGGTTCCAAATGTTTTCCTAAGTAATCTGAATCCCTTGGGGAAAATGACGAACATGGAAAACATTACCAAAGAGGTGAAAATGATGCTCGATCCGGAAGCTGCTTTTGAAGAACCAGCTGAAGGCGAAGAAGAAACAATCGAACGTTTTGGAGTGATGGATGTAGAAGACGTTTCATGGAAAAATTACATGGATTCTTTAGCATGTACTCAATGTGGTCGTTGTACTTCTGTTTGTCCGGCTAACTTAACCGGCAAATTACTTTCTCCGCGTAAAATTGTAATGAATGTTCGCGAGCGAATGAAAGAGAAAGGACCTGAAATGATAAAAAATGGGAAGGATTGGAGCGACAACAAAGCACTGCTTGGCGATTACATTACCGCCGAAGAGTTGTGGGCTTGCACAACTTGTAATGCGTGTGCTCAGGAGTGTCCGATAAACATTAATCAACCAGCTATTATTCTAGACATGCGCCGTTACATTGTAATGGAAGAGTCGGCTGCTCCGGGAGAATTAAACTCCATTTTTTCGAATATTGAAAATAATGGTGCACCCTGGCAATTTGCGCAAGACGATAGAATGCTTTGGGCAGACGGTTTAACAATGAATTCACCAACGAAATAAATCAGTAAATTATGGAAACAACACAAATTAAAGTGGAAGTGCCGGTAATGGCTGACTTGTTCGCCAAAGGAGAGAAACCAGAATACCTGTTTTGGGTAGGCAGCGCCGGTGCATTCGACGATAGATATAAAAAAGTTACGCAGGCTTTTGTAAAAGTATTAACTCATTTGGGAGTGAGTTATGCGGTTTTAGGTACAGAGGAATCGTCCAGTGGCGATGTTGCCCGCCGTGCCGGAAACGAAATGCTTTTTCAAATGCAGGCTTTAATGAATATTGAAGTTTTGGACGGTTACGAAGTGACAAAGATTATCACTTGCGACCCGCACGTTTTCAATACATTCAAAAATGAATACACCGATTACGGAGCAAAATTCGAAGTTATTCACCATTCACAATTCCTGAAACAATTAATTGAAGAGGGAAAACTGAGTTTGGATTCTGATGTATTTAAAGGACAAAAAATTACCTACCACGATCCCTGTTATTTGGGACGTGCAAACGGAGAATACAATGCACCACGCAAAGTGTTAGGTGCTCTTCATTCAAATCTTATTGAAATGAAGCGAAATAAAAGTTTTGCTTTGTGTTGTGGTGCAGGAGGAGGCCAGATGTTTAAAGAGGCTGAAAAAGGTGACAAAGAGGTTTTTATTGAACGTACAGAAGATGCCCTGGCAACTGGTGCAGATGTAATTGCAACTGCCTGCCCGTATTGTATGGTAATGATGACTGACGGCCTGAAATATGCAAACAAAAACGAAGAAATAAAAAATTATGATATTGCGGAATTGGTAGCAATGTCGCTAAAATTATAAAACCACAGTAGGCACATAGAACACAATAGAAATCTATGTGACCTATGTGACTATGTGGTTCAAAATAAATAAATCAATAATAAAATAAAACAATCAAAATGGAGAAATTAGTAAAAGGTGGCGAATTCATGGTGCAGGAGCTTGAAGCCAAAGATATTTTTATTCCTGAAGAATTCGATGAAGAGCAAAAAATGATTGCGGATACATGCCGCGATTTTTTAGATACCGAGGTATTTCCAAATTTGGAAAGAATCGATAAACAAGAAGAAGGTTTTGTTCGCGGGTTACTTGAAAAAGCTGGTGAATTGGGTCTTTTAGGAATTTCAACTCCTGAAGAGCTGGAAGGTTTCGGACAGTCGTTTGTAACTTCTATGTTGGCAAGCGAAGTAATGGGGTCTGCTTATTCTTTTGCGGTAACTTATTCATGTCACACCGGTATTGGTTCAATGCCAATTCTTTATTTTGGTAACGAAGAGCAAAAACAAAAATACGTCACAAAATTGTCTACTGGCGAGTATGCTGGTGCTTATTGTTTAACCGAGCCGGGTGCTGGTTCCGATGCCAACTCTGGTAAAACAAAAGCTACACTGAGCGAAGATGGAAAACACTACATTCTTAACGGACAAAAAATGTGGATTACAAACACCGGTTTTGGTGATGTTTTTACTGTGTTTGCAAAAATCGACAACGACCGTGTTTTGAGTGCTTTTATTGTTGAGCGCGATTTCCCTGGAATGACATTTAATGCAGAAGAGAAAAAATTGGGTATTAAAGGTTCTTCAACCCGCCAGATTTTCTTCGAAAATTGTATGGTGCCGGTTGAAAACTTGTTGTGGGAGCGCGGAAAAGGTTTCCGTATTGCACTCGACATCCTTCATATGGGACGTATAAAATTAGGTGGTAGCGTATTGGGAGCTGCAAAAATGGCGGTAGATCAATCGGTTAATTATTCAAACGAACGTAAACAATTTGGTAAATCGATTTCTACGTTCGGAGCTATTAAATATAAATTGGCTGAACAAGCTATCCGTATTTTTGCAAACGAATCAGCAGTTTACCGCGCAAGTCGTAATGTTGACGAATTTGTAGAGGCACATATCGAAACCATGTCGAAAGAGCAGGCCATTGTAAAAGCTTTTGAAGAGTATGCTGTTGAAGCGGCTTTTCTAAAAGTTTATGCTTCCGAGATGTTGGATTATGTGGTTGATGAAGGTGTTCAGATTCACGGCGGAATGGGTTATTCGGCTGAAATGCCAATTGAGCGTGGTTACCGAGATTCGCGAATCAACCGTATTTTTGAAGGAACAAACGAAATTAACCGTTTGGTTACCATCGACACATTGAACAAACGTGGTGCGAAAAAAGACTACGATTTATATGCACAAGGCGAAGCAGTTATTGCCGGTCTTGAAACCCTCGAAGGTTGCAGTTGTTGTGTGGAAGGATACTACGAAAGCAAAAAAGCTACGGTTCAAAACTTTAAGTCTATTGGTTTAATGTTGTTGAAAGCAGTTTCAGACAAATTTGGTCGTAAAATGATGGCTGAACAAGAAATACTGAACAACATTGCAAACATAGTTATGCGTGTTTATGTGGCTGAATCAACTCTGCTTCGTGTGAAGAAAAAAGAGGAAGTATTAGCCGGTGATGTTGAATTGAACAAAGATATTCTGGATACCTTAATTTACGATTCTGCTGAGTACATTCGCAAAGAGGCAAAAGATTGCGTAAACTCTTTTATTGATGACGAAGCCGAGCGCAAATTATTTATGAAAGGAATTAAACATTACAGTTGTGCAAAAGGTGTAAATGTAGAAGATGCACGCCGCCGCATTGCCGACAAAATGATTGAAGAGAATAAATACTGCTTTTAGTAGTAAGTACTTTTACGATATATTGAAAGCCATTTCCGTTTTACGGAAGTGGCTTTTTTTCTACCTTTCGTTTCCGAACGAGGGGTTTGTTGTTTTGATTTTTCAACTCTTTATGTCGTTACAAACGACAGACAGCTAAGCCCTAAACACAGACGAGGGGTAGTGGAGACGGAGGATTTAATTGTGAACCCACCACCTCGATTTTTTGCTCGTGCCTCTCAAAAACCCACTCCTCCTGGCAGGAGGAGAAATTCTTTTTCCAATTTCACTTTGGAGTAGAAAACAAAATCCCAGCACGAAATTTCCTCTCCTTCCCAAGGAGAGGTGGCCGCT
>JABMPI010000158.1 GCA_013203755.1 Bacteroidota bacterium | reverse complement strand
ATGGCTGGCGCATGTATCATGGCGATACTGTTCCCGGATTTCCCGCTCATCCACACCGTGGTTTTGAAACTGTAACGTTTGTTTTGCAGGGTTTGGTAGATCATGCAGATTCCAACAAAGCCGCCGGACGTTATGGAAACGGCGATGTACAATGGATGACCGCAGGAAAAGGCTTGCAACATTCCGAAATGTTTCCACTTTTGAAAAATGACGAGGACAACACATTTGAACTGTTTCAAATTTGGTTAAATCTACCTGCGGAGAAGAAATTTGTTGAACCCGCCTACAAAATGCTTTGGAGTGAAACAATTCCGAAACTTGCTTTAAAAGATAAAAAATCAGAACAACATAAAAATAGAAATTGTTGCTGGTAATATTGGAGAATTATCTGCACCTCAACCAGCTCCGGATTCATGGGCAGCTGATCCGAAAAATGAAGTTGCCATTTGGCAAATAATTTTAGATGAAAATGCAAGTTGGGAAATTCCCACAGCTTCTAAAAATACGAACCGTTCGCTCTATTTTTTTGAAGGCGAGACCATTCAATTAAATGAAAAAAAAATTGTTCCAAACCACTCTGTTGAATTAGATGCAGCGCAAAAAGTTGTAATAAAAAATGGTAATAAAAAGAGCAGACTTCTGTTGTTACAAGGAAAGCCAATTAACGAGCCGGTTGCACAATACGGTCCGTTTGTAATGAATAATCAGGATGAAATCCAACAAGCTTTTTCCGATTTTCAGAAAACCCGTTTTGGCGGCTGGCCCTGGTCGCGCCCCGATGTTGTACATGGAAAAGAAAGAAGAAGATTTGCCAAATTTGAAAATGGTGAAGAGATTACAAAAGAATAATAGTTGAATTTCTTAATTCTAGTTTCTAGATTCTTGTATCTAATATTTATAAATGAACTATAAATGTGTAATTTTCGATTGCGATGGTGTTTTAGTAGATAGCGAAACTATTTCTACCAGAATATTTATGAACATGGCAGATTCTTTGGGGTTCAAAATGGATTACGATTTTGCCATTGAAATATTTTCCGGCACATCTATGAAAAGTAATTTGAACTTTATCGAAAATAACATTGATGGAACTTTACCTGCCGACTTTGAAAAGGAATTTCGAAAAAGAAGTTACGAGGCATTTAAAACGGAACTCCAACCCATTAACGGAATTCATGATTTGCTAAACAAAATCACTGTTCCATTTTGCGTAGCTTCCAGCGGCCCGGTAGAAAAAATTAGACTGAATTTAACAACCACCAATTTAATAGATAAATTTGAAAACAACATTTTTAGTTCCTACGATATTGGAAGTTGGAAGCCCGAACCCGGAATCTATTTACATGCTGCAAAAACTATGGGATTTGAGGTTAATGAATGTGTTGTAATTGAAGATAGTGAAGCCGGAATTAAAGCAGCAATAGCTGGTGGTTTTGATGTGTTTGCAATTGCTAACGACAGCAAAAAGAATGAATTTGAGAAATTGGGAGCAAATGTATTTTTTGAGATGGAAGAATTGGGTTTATTGTTGGAGCTTGATTAAATTCATTATTAATTTTTAAAATTGCAACTGTTTAAAATGAAAAAATCACGCACAACCATAACCGAAATAGCAAAAGAGTTGGGAGTTTCTCCATCAACGGTTTCGCGTGCATTAAATAACCACCCGGCTATTAGCGATAAAACGCGCAAAGCAGTTGTAAAACTGGCTCAAAAATTAAATTATCAACCTAATTTACTTGCACTTAGTTTACTTAAAAAGAAAACCAACACCATTGGTGTGATTGTGCCTGAAATTACAAGCCATTTTTTCTCGTCGGTAATAAATGGTATTCAGGATATGGTAAATCCTCTGGGAGTTAATATGATAATTGGGCAATCCAATGAATCATACGAAGAGGAGAAAAATATTGTACAAACATTTGCATCCATTCGGGTTGATGGATTTTTAATTTCACCTTCAACCCAAACCAAAACATTCGACCACATCGAAATGCTGGTGAATAATAATATCCCTTTGGTAATTTTCGACCGCGATTGCGAAGGCATTGAAATCGACAAAGTTTTTGTGGATGAATACAATGGAGCTTTTCAGGCAGTTGAATATTTAATTCAATCGGGATGTAAAAGAATTGCTCACATTGCAGGGTCGTTAACACTCTCCACAGCCCGACACCGAATGAAAGCGTACAAAGATGCTTTGCTAAAACATAATTTGCCCATTAACGAGGAGTACATTATTCAAAGTGATGGATTTACTCCCGAATATGGCATCGAACCCACAAAAAGTTTGCTGGCACTTTCGAACCCACCCGATGCCATTTTTGCCATAAACGATGGTGTTGCCATTGGAGCCATGCATGTTATAAAAGAAGCTGGAATAACCATTCCCGATGAAATTTCGGTTATTGGTTTTGATGACGATCCCTACTCTTGTTATTTTAAACCTTCGTTATCAACAGTTTGGCAGCCCACCTACGAAATGGGAATGTTGTCGGCTCGCATTCTAATGAAACGCATTAATAACAACAACGATCTAACAAAAATCCGCGTCGAATCACTTTTCCCTGAATTGATTGTACGGGGTTCTTCAAAGTAACTATTCAATTGACTACTAATCAAGTTCCTTGTTTTCATCAGTTGAATCCGAGACTTCTAGTGAGTAGGTATTTGTGTTTTGCAGTGATTCTAAAATAAGAAATAAAACGGTTAGCGTAATTATTTCGCTAATTGCTGACTTTTAGGCTTCGACTTCGCTCAGCCTGACTGTCACAGTGAGCGGAGTCGAACTGTGTTTTCAATAAGTTTCAACTTTATCCGTTGACTTCAAGTTATCAAGTGAATAAATCGAAAATGTCTTAAATATAAAAGTACAAAAACAGCTGGTATTCAGTTGTTATACAACTAAAAACCTACGCGTTTTATGCAAACCTTTGCATAAAAATTTCCTGTGAATTATTTGTATCCTATATAAATAAAGGCTTAAATTACACTCCAATTATAATAACTAATGGGATCTCATAAAATGCTTGTTTCAACAAAAGATATATTTAGGAAATGCTACGGAAGATACGCGATTGCTGCCGTAAATGTGTGGTGTATGGAACAAATACTTGGTTTGTTTAGTGCTGCTCAAAAAGCAAATGCTCCTTTTATCGTTCAAACAACACCGGTGGCACGTAATTATGCAAACCCCGAAATGTTATTGTCAATGATTTCTGCAGCTGCAAAAATTTATCCCGACACAGTTTATGCGGTTCATCTCGACCATGGAACCAAAGAACACGCTTTCGATTGTGTTGAATCTGGTGGTTATTCTTCGGTTATGATTGATGCATCACACGAATCGTTCGAAACAAATATTTCAATTACAAAAGAAGTGGTAGCAAAAGCTCACGCAAAAAACATTGTAGTTGAAGCTGAGTTAGGAGTTTTAAGTGGCATTGAAGATGATATTAATGTTGACGAAGAAAATAAAAAATATACGCAACCATCAGAGGTTGTGGAGTTTGTAAAACAAACGGGTTGCGATAGTTTGGCAGTTGCAGTGGGAACCAGTCACGGAGCATATAAATTTTCTGGTGGGCAAGGTTTGCAATTCGATATTCTTGAAGAAATTCAAAAAAGATTGCCAGAATTCCCACTCGTTTTACATGGTGGTTCAGCAGTTAGTATCGAAGAAATTCAACGGATTAATGCAGCGGGCGGACAACTTGGCGTTGATGCAAAAGGGGTTTCGAACGAAGAACTTTTAAAAGCCATTGAATATGGTGTGTGTAAAATAAATATTGCCACCGATGCCCGTTTGATTTGGGCACGTGTTCATCGAGAATTTTTCAAACTTTCTCCGGCACAATTTGAACCTTTAATTCCCGGCAAAACGTATATCAAGGCATTTGAAGAATTTAATCTGGAAAAATTTGATTTGCTCAAGTCAACTGGAAAAGCACAGGAAATTAAATAAGTAACTATGATACAAGATGTAAAATACCCGCTTTTAGCAAAATCAGATTCCAAAAACGGAATTTATCAAAGTGTATTGAAAGGTGATGCTGGTTGGCAATTCCTCAATTTTCAGGCACGGCTGATGAAAAAAGGCGAAACATGGAAAGGCAATACAAAAGGCAATGAATATGCTATTATTTTATTAGGTGGTAATTATTCAGTAAAAACAGACAAAGGAAACTGGAAAACCGTAAACGGACGCAAAGACGTTTTTAGCGGAATAGCCCACTCTTTATATCTTTCAAGAAATACAGAATTTGAACTAACAGCAGAAAGTAATGTTTTGGACATTGCTTACGGTTGGTGCGAATCCGACGAAGACCACCCTGCTTATTTTAAACGCCCCGAAGAGGCAGCCATTGAAATAAGAGGTGGCGACAATGCAACCCGCCAAATCAACAGTCTTATTCAACCCGGATTCGATTGTCAACGTTTGGTTTCCGTTGAAGTTTATACTCCCTCAGGAAACTGGAGTTCGTTCCCAGCACACAAACACGACACCCGTAAAGTAGATGCCGACGGAAATGTTACTGAAGCGTGTCTTGAAGAAACCTATTTCTACAAAATTGACAAACCACAGGGTTATGCAATTCAGCAAGTTTATAACGATGACCGCAGCCTGGATGAAATTGCAGTAGCAAAAAATAACGATGTAGTAATGGTTCCTGAGGGGTACCACCCGGTTGCCGCCGGGCACGGTTACAACGTGTACTACCTTAACTTTTTAACCGGAAGCGACCAGTCGTTGGCAAATACCGATGATCCGGATCATAAATGGATTTACGATTCATGGAAGGGTCTTGACCCAAGAATTCCGATGGTAACAGCAGAAATGAATAATATTGAAAAAAGTAGCTAGTATTGAGTAGTAAGTCGTAAGTATTGAAAATAGCGTTTTAGTACTTTACAAATTCTGACGAGCTACCTTTTCATTTTTTTTTACTTTTTACTTTAT
>JABMPI010000157.1 GCA_013203755.1 Bacteroidota bacterium | reverse complement strand
TAACCGTTCGATCTTCAAAGATTCAATTTTTCACAAACTTGCTGAAAGAATGGTAGCAAAGCCACATGTAGCATATTTGCAAATTAAAGTTAGTAACTAAGTATACACCTCAAAAAATTTATTTTAAATGTCGACAATTTAACAGATGCAAGCATTTGTGATATTCAAATAGAAACTCTGGGATTTACAAAAAGGAACAACCTGCTTACTCTGGAAAATGGGAACATTGTAAATACATTCCCTTCTTATAACAAGAACGATGCAAATTCCAATCCAACCGGAGAGAAAAGAAAAATTATGTACTCACTTTGCTGGAGAAGCCGGTTGGATTTTAAAGCCCGATAAAGTTATTGTCTAAGTACAAAACCAACTTCCTCTGCCTTTTTTGCATCTCTAACAGGTACAACTAGAACAACGTTTCTTCCGGTAAGACAATCGCAGGTATTACAATTTGTCCCTGCATTTTCATCGTAAACTTCTGTGCTTATCCCAACCACTTGAATCCCATAATCGCTTAAATATTTCCGAACCACAACATAATAACTTCCATCGTCAAGACCAGCTTCTCCCCATGGATTATCGCATTTTGTTTCTTTAAATATCAGGGTTAAATTATCAGGATCCTTATCGCATGCATTAAATAGCGCCACAGAGAAAAAAAGTAGCGCCAACAGATATTTATTCATATTATTCATTTTTTTTTTGTTCTCTTCTGAAACAGTTAAAGAGTGCATTGGTTCTTTCAAATTTTAACTTATACTTTATTGGGGACAACAAATGGTGCCCGATAATCCCGAGTTAACATTAAATTTGCTTCCGGATCGTTTTTGAATTTCATTGCTACCGGATCAAATTCTAAACTTCTTCCAAGTCGATATGAAATATTTCCAAGATGAATTAAAGCACAGCTGTAAAATCCTTCTTTAATATCTGCTTTTGCCAAAGATTGATCGTTCGCCCGAATTGCATTAACAAAGTTTTGCCAATGATTATCTAATCCACCGCCAGACGCTCCCGGAGTTCGGTCTTTACCTTCAAAAACCTGCCAGTCGTTTACAGTTTTACTCATAAATCCTTTTGTGCCGTAAAAAAGGTTTCCAACCTCGTTGGCAGAACTTGTCATATACGTATTACTTGTATCTACCACCTTTTTACTTGCCAATTCGCGATTGGTAATCCAATGACGAACCTCAAACTGAAGTATTTTCTTTTTGTCGCTGCCACCATCCGAATTTGGAAATTCATAAATAGCAGTTAAATCATTTGGCGTTTGTTGGTCATCGTCGAATACAAAGTGCCCACCAACTGCAGAAATTTTAGTAGGTAATTTTACTCCCAAACCCCAACGTGCCACATCCATTTCGTGAACACCTTGATTTCCCATATCACCATTTCCATAATCCCAGTTCCAGTGCCAATTGTAATGAAAACGGTTTTGACTAAACGGTTGTTTTGGTGCAGGGCCCAACCACATATCGTAATTTACACCTGCCGGAACGGGCTCGTTGGGAGTTTTTCCAATTGTATCGCGCCATTTATAGCACAACCCTTTTGCCATATAAACCTCGCCCATTTTGCCCGAATGCAAATAATCGGCCATCGATATTGCGCAAGGATTACTTCGCTGCTCTGCCCCATCCTGAACAATTACATCGTATTTCTCTGCAGCCTCAACTAATTTTTGTCCTTCGTAAATGTTGTGGCAACATGGTTTTTCTACCGAAACATGTTTACCTGCTTGAATTGCCCAAATGGCGGCCAATGTATGCCAGTGATTTGGAGTTGTTATAGAAACTGCATCGATATCTTTATCCTCGTACAATTTTCGCAGGTCGGTATAAATTTTAGGTTCCTTTAAATTTTTTTTTGTGAAATGTTTTGCCAACCGTTCAGCAAATAAGTTTTCGTCAACATCGCAAAGTGCTGCAACTCTTACATTATTTAATTTCTGATATTCCTGAATATGGCTTTGCCCCATTCCGCGAATTCCAATTACAGCTACATTTACACGATCGTTAGCACCTTTCCAGCCGTTTCCGGTTAAAATAGTTGGTGTAGCCGCTATAGCAAGACCTGCTTTACTTGTTGATTTAATAAAATTTCTACGTTCCATATGGTTTAGTTTATAAGTTCAAGTTTAGCATTAATAATTGAGATTGAAAAAAACGCATAGTTATATTTTAAAGTTATTACCCAAAGGCATTAATACAAATTAAAAACCATTACTTATTTTGTACCTCTCCAGATTTATAAAACCGTGTGGTTGGATAAGCAAATTGAATGTTGCTGTTATTTTTAAATTGCTCCAAAATATCTTCCCAAATTGCATTCTCGGTACTGCGTCTTTGACGTGGATTGCACAAATACCGAATAGATAACCGAACGCCAAACTCTTTTACACTAGTATAAACTATTGGCGTAAGATGTTTGTAGTAAATCATAAAATTTTTGCTGGCCTCAAAGATCTCCTTTTCCGCAGGTTTACTCAAATGTTCAGCATGCTTGGTTACAATTTCCTGCAAAATAGTTTTAGCTATCAACCAATCACTTTCAAAAGTAATATTTACTTTAATTTCATTCCAAATATATTCGAACCCAGTGCTATAATTGGCCTGCGATTCCTGAAAAACCTTCCCATTTGGAAGATGAATAATCCGCCCCGTACTTTGGTCGGCATCAACCCAGTTGCCTATTTCAAGTATAGTAAACTGAAAAAGACGGATGTCGATAACATCGCCGGCATTGTCTCCAATTTGTACTCGGTCGCCTACCACAAATGGTTTTCGAAACAGGATAAATAACCAACCGGCCAAATTGGTAAGCGGATCTTTTAATGCAATTGCCACACCTGCTGTTACTAATCCCAGAAAAGCTCCAAATTGTTCAAACGCCGGAAGCCACACTCCGCCTACAAGAAGAATTCCGATAAACGGAATTGAAAGCGAGAGCGATCTTTTCCAATTGTATCGTATTTTAATGTTTTTGGTTTGTCGCCAAACAACGCGCAAGATCAATAGTTGAACCACCCACAATAGAAAAACAACTATCAGGGAAATAAAAATTTTATATTGAGTATCGGGAGCTAATCCTACTTTATCATCTAAAAACTCACGTATTGTTTCAATCATTTTTAAAGTGGCTTTAAAAGTGGTTGAGAAAGTTAATAAATAAAATTTATTCCGTCAATTGGTTTTTACATATGTTTTTAACTCTTTGGCTAGTTCGTTTCCTATTGCACCACCTGTTTCAAAATATTCAACATACACCAATAAGAAAACAAAAACACCTGTAAATTTAAATCATCCCTATTTATGAATTTTGGATAATGAAAATTCATATTCGTTTAAGAATGAAAGATAGGTATTTGATATTAAAAATAAAACGAGCATGTTGAAATTTTACCACACAGAAGAATAAATAAAGCTTTCCTGTTTTGTGTCTTGTGTCTATTAAACAAATAAAAAGAAGCTCAATCAATTCATTATCTGAATGACAAGATTAGTAGGAGGCAACTTTTGCAAGTCCCTTTTCAACTAACTCGTCGTTTAAAGATGTTGTACTATCGGCAAGCCAAATAATCCCAATATATCGACCATATTTCCCTACATCTTTATCGGTTTGAACAACAGCTTCACCATCATTATCCTCCACGCGCTGTATTACATATTGCTTGGCAACCATCCCTTTTTTATACTCCTCCGAATCTTTTTTTACATTGTACGTTTCCGGGGCATTAATGCCTTGCAGGCGAATTCTTTGGTTGGTTGTAATTTTAAATCCCAAGTCGATAACAACGTCTATTGTATCTCCATCAACCACTCTTTCTACAATTGCTTTGTATTTATACATGAGTTTGAATTTTTGTTCCATTCAAGGTAGGCAAAAAAGGAGTGAAATTCAATAGCACAAAAATTATCGGAACACCAGAGAAATTTATCCTTCAGAATTTGTATCGCAATGATTTCTTCATATTCACCTTCAAATTTCAGAAGAGAAACAGTTTGCCTGGGCTGCCCAAAGCGATAAACATTAAAAAGAAATTGAGGTGTATACTTAGTTACTAACTTT